>CAYZLC010000024.1:2432-15165 GCA_964479365.1 uncultured Dehalococcoidia bacterium | reverse complement strand
GCGTAGATGGCGACGCCGAGGATCATCGCTCCGATGTTCTCAGCGGACATCGACTCGAAGAGGTCTGCGCCACGGCCGGCGCAGTCGCCGACGTTATCGCCGACGAGGTCCGCGACGACAGCGGCGTTGCGAGGATCGTCCTCCGGAATGCCGGCCTCGACCTTGCCTACGAGGTCAGCGCCGACGTCAGCTGCCTTTGTGTAGATGCCGCCGCCGAGCTGCGCGAAGAGGGCGACGAAGCTCGCTCCGAACCCGAAGCCTACGATGAGGAATGGGCCGATTGCCTCGTCGTTCCCGAGTGCCTCCGTGTAGACGAGGAAGATGGTCGAGACGCCGATGAGGCTAAGGGCGACGACGAGGAAGCCTGAGACAGCGCCACCTCGAAGGGAGACGGTGATCGCTTCCTTGAGGCTGCGCGTAGCGGCGGAAGCGGTCCGCGAGTTGGAGCGGACCGAGATGTACATTCCGATGTAGCCGGCGAGGGCTGAGCAGGCGGCGCCGAATAGGAAGGCGAGGCCGGTAAGAAGGCCCTCCTCCCACTGGTCCACCGTGACTTCACCGTAGGTGATGGTGGTACCGTTAAAGTCGATCCCCTTCACGCCTTCGGAGACGGCGCCGACAATGACTCCGATGACGACCGCGGTTACCAGCGCGAGGAGCGCAATCGTGCTGTATTGCCGTCGCAGGAAGGCCATTGCGCCCTCGAAGATCATTCCCGCGACGTCCTGCATTTCGGGCGTCCCCATGTCGCGCTTGAGCACATCCCGGGCCAGCCAGACAGCATAGAGCACCGCCGCTGCCCCGGCCACGGGGATTAACCAAACTAGTTCCATTTTTCACTAACCTCCCGAGCGGGAAGGATAGCAGAGCGGTCGCCGTATGGACAACGCTGAGGGCATTGACGGGGGCAGGCGCCAAGGCGTAGTTTTCGTGGCACGACGGTTGCGGGATCGAGCCGTCGGATGTTTCGAAGGAGGCATCATGGAGCTGCGAAAGTCGTACGCCTCGGGTAGGGCAGAGGTTGCGCTCTCAGGGCAGACGATCGGCGAGTGCGTAGCGGCCGTTATCGAGCGCCAACCGGAAGTGGAGGCTTTGGTGTCGCGCCACCAGGGGTTGCGGCTCTCCTATGGAGAGCTCGGGCGCGCGACCGAACGAGTCGCCCGCGGCCTGCTCGCGCTCGGAATCCAGAAGGGCGATCGGGTAGGGGTCTGGTCCCCGACGCGTG
Organism: uncultured Dehalococcoidia bacterium; assembly: GCA_964479365.1. Classification (GTDB taxonomy): domain Bacteria; phylum Chloroflexota; class Dehalococcoidia; order SM23-28-2; family RBG-16-64-32; genus CF-163. Next base: position 13,940 of record CAYZLC010000024.1, on the reverse strand, counting down.
TGGAATGGACGTTGTTGCAGTTCGCGACAGCTCGCGTAGGCGCGATTCTGGTCAACATCAATCCTGCTTACCGGGCGGGCGAGATGGCATACGCTGTGAACCAGTCCGGACTGCGGTTACTGGTGACCGCTCCGGCTTTCAAGTCGTCAGCTTACCTGGCTCGAATCGAAGAAGTGCGGCTCCAGCTCCCACGGCTCGAGAGGGTAGTCGTGCTCGGCGAAAAGGGGACCGGAGTGCCGGGCGACCTTCTCTGGAATGAGATGATCGCAGCCGGCAGCACCGTTAGGGCGGAAGACGTCGAGGCGCGAGAGGCGCTGCTGGACGCGGATGACCCGATCAACATCCAGTACACGAGCGGAACGACCGGGAACCCCAAGGGGGCGACCCTCACGCACCACAATATTCTGAACAACGCTAGCAGTCTCGCGAACGTGCTTCGATACTCCAGCGAAGACCGCGTCTGTATTCCGGTTCCGCTCTACCACTGCTTCGGCATGGGGGTCGGGAACCTCGGTTGCGTCTCCGCCGGAGCGACGATGGTGTATCCCGCGGAGTCGTTCGAGCCGCTGGCGACGCTGGAGGCGATCGCGGCTGAGCGGTGCACGAGCATTTATGGCGTGCCCTCGATGTTCATCGCGCAGCTGGAGCACCCGCGGTTCGCGGAGTTCGATCTGACTTCTCTGCGCACGGGGATAATGGCCGGGGCGCCCTGCCCGATTGAGGTGATGAAGCGCGTGATCAAAGAGATGCACGCAAGCGAGGTCTGCATAGCATACGGGATGACCGAGACAGCCCCGGTATCGTTTCTCACGCGGCCGGAGGATTCTGTTGACCGGCGGGTGAGCACAGTTGGCACAGTCCTTCCTCACGTGGAGGCCAAGATCGTCGACCCCGCCACCGGCCAGACGGCTCCGACGGGCATGCCAGGGGAGGTGTGCACACGCGGGTACCTCGTGATGCGCGGCTACTGGGAGAACCCGGAGGCTACCGCCGAAGCGGTGGACCCTGCGGGCTGGATGCACACGGGCGACCTCGGGACGATGGACGAGGAGGGCTACCTGAACATCGTCGGTCGCATCAAGGACATGGTGATTCGCGGCGGAGAGAACCTCTACCCGGTCGAAATCGAGGACGTTCTCTTTCAGCACCCGGCCGTGGCGAGCGCGCAGGTGATCGGCGTGCCGGACGAGCGGATGGGGGAGGAGCTGATGGCGTGGGTCCTGCTCCGTGAGGACACCAGTTTGACCGAGGAAGAGTTGCGGCAGTTCTGCCGCGACCGGATGGCCCACTTCAAAGTACCGCGCTACGTGAAGTTCGTGGATGAGTACCCGATGACGGTGACGGGCAAGATCCAGAAGTTCGTGATGCGGCAAATGGCGGTCGAGGAACTGGGCCTTCAGACTGCAGCTGCTGTAAAGACAGCCTGACGCGTTAGCGCGGCTAGCGGGCGGGTTCGTGGCGGTCCCGATGACGGGGCGTGGTGCGGCGGGCGCCATGCGTCGGCAGCCGAAGTGGCCACGGGTAGGCGCGTTACCAAGGCGGGCGGACCGCCTAGATTCCTTCGCGTGAGGCCGGTGTTCCGATTGAGGATGTGATCGTCGCTCAGCATGACACCCGTAAGGCTACCTCGGATAGCGGGAGAAGTCGGGCTCGCGACGGTTGAGGAAGGCGTCCTTGCCTTCGTCTGCCTCGCCGCTCTTGTAGAAGTCCGGGGCGATTTCGCCGACCCAGTCGCGGCGTGAGGTCTCGCGGAGGGGCTGGTAGAGGGTGCGGAAGGACGCCTTGAGGATCTTGAGGCAGCTCGGACTCTTGGCGAGGAGCTCCTCGCACCAGCGGTCTACCTCTTCGTCGAGCTTGTCGTGCGGGACGACGGTGTTGACGAGACCCATGTCGAGCGCTTCCTGGGCGGAGTAGCGGCGGCAGAGCATCCAGATCTCTTTCGCCTTCTTGGCGCCGACGACGTGCGTGAGGTAAGCGACGAAGTAGCCGGAGGCGGGGCTGCCGACGCGCGGGCCGACCTGCGCGAAGGTGGCGCGCTCCGAGGCGATAGTGAAGTCGGCGAAGTAAGCGAGGTGGTTGCCGCCGCCCACCGAGTAACCGTTGACGCGTGCAATCACGGGCTTGAGGCAGTCCTCGATGCCGGCGTGCGGGTCCATGGGTGCCGCGTCCGCCGCCCCCTCGCGCTGGACGTCCTGGAGCCACTTCACGTCGCCGCCGGCGCAGAACGCGCGGTCGCCTGCGCCTGTGACGACGACGACACCGACGCCTGTGTCGGCGGAGGCGTCCTTGACGGCCTCCCGCATCTCCGTCAGGGTGTGGCCGGTGAAGGCGTTCATGACGTCGGGCCGGTTGATCGTGATCCAGGCAGCGCCGCGGACGCGCTCGTGCTTCTGGTAGAGGATGTCGGTGAAATCGGGCATTCTACTACTCCTGTATTGATCGTTCCCAGACGGCGTGGTCGTGGCTGAAGTATACGCGAGCAGGCGTCAGGTCATGGAGGAGGCGCAGGCTGGTGGCCCCCTCTTCGGACTCGGCCTCCGGGCGCATGGACTGTTCTGCTGTTTCGGCTGCCTGGCCGGCGATGATATCGGGGCCGTCCTCCGAATCGACCACCACGGATTGGTCGCCATGTGTGTGGCCGGGTGTCGGCAGGACCCTCACGCCCGGTGCGAGCTCAGCCTGTCCGCGCAATAGCCGATACGGCGCATCGGGGAAATCGAAGTACTCCCGAATGATGTAGTCCTCCGCCCGTGCAGCTTCAAACTCCGCTGCCTGGACGAAGATGTGTGTTCCAGGGAAGAGGCTGTTCGAGCCGCAGTGGTCGAAGTGGAGGTGCGTGTTGATGACAAGCCGAATATCGCCGATTGCGACGCCAGCAGAGGCTAACTCATCCAGCAAAGCGTATCTGGTGGGCCGATACATCGCGTCGATGTCATGATGGGTGGGCCCGATGCCGGTATCCACGAGGATGGGACCATCCGGATGCCGGATAAGGAAGGCGTTTACAGGGCCGCTCTGGCCGGCGCGCGGGTGCCACTCGGGAAAGGACACGTCCGCGAGATGGAGCGTTTGGACTGTGTAGGGGAGAGGCACGGGCGGCAACGGTGGTGCCCCCGGCGGGATTCGAACCCGCGATCTCCACCTTGAAAGGGTGGCGTCCTGGGCCTCTAGACGACGGGGGCCCGCTAGGTATTGTACTAGGAGGTAGGAAGTAGGAGGTAGGAGGTCGGAAGAGGTCGGAGGTCGGAGGTCGGAGCGCCCAGGGGCCTCTACTGGGTGGGTTCGGGGGCGGGTGTTGGCGTCGTGACTACGGAGCTCTTATCGAGGACGCGGGAGTAGGAGGCTTCGAAGACGCCGTTCTGGTTCTGGCGGCCCCAGATGAGAGCGCGAGCGCCAACGACCGCCTCTGGACCCGAGAAGTCGGCGGTGGAGGCCACTCGCACGGTGCCGAAGTCCATGGTCCACAGAGCGCCTTCGATTTGAGCGATGACGCCGTTGAGACGGACAATCCCGGTGTCGCCGGGCTCCGCTATAAGGGTCGCCGACTGGACTTCGAGATCGTTTCCGTGCCGGCGCAGGTCCATCGCGAACAAGCTACCGGGCTCCGGTTCTTCCGTCCGAACCGGCGGCACCAACTCCAGGCCGCCCACGTGCCAGACGCCGTCTTCGGACTTCACGAAGGTGCCAACCACGTAGGCGGACTCGGAGGCAGCATCGCTTGCGAGAACGGTGACACGGTAAGCGAGCAGCTGGCCTTCCTGTATAGACGCTTCCACGAGGGCACGAGCGCCGTTCTTGGCTTCACCCGCCCGCGCGTCCAGGTCAGTGTTGGCCGTGATGATGAACTCGAGACCGCCGATCCTCCATTGGGTGGACTTCTTGACGTCGCCTTCGATCACACCTTCGAACCATAGCTCCCCCGAAGAACCTTGCGTGTCGCCTGTTGCCGGGACAGTCCTGACCGTCGAAGCGGCGAGGCCGCCGCTCTGAGACTTGCCCAGCTTGATCTCCACCTTTTGCCCGGCCTTGATTCTGCCTGTGCGCAACGTGTCGGCAGTGATCGGGATAAGCTGTCCGGCGATGACGATCCCTTCGTCTGTGACCTGCTCTACCTCGCCGGATACGACAGACCCACTGGCCGGGAGGTCCGTCTGAATAGTACTGAGCGTGAGCGCCCGGTACTGACCCCTTGAGTTCTTGCCGACAACGAAATTGGCGGTAGCGCCGGGCTGGAGCTCGCTCTCGCCTATCGTCGTTTTGTCCACGCGCACCTCAATGCCGCCCACGCTCCAGAGGCTCTGCCCGATCGGCTGGGCGGCCCCGGATATGTGAAGAACTCCCGCCGCGAGTTCTTCCGGCTGAACGCCGACAAGTCCTTCGGCTCCTGGTAGTCGCGCGTTGTGGACGGCGGCGACCGCCTCCGTGTAGTCGGTATAAGCTGACTCAGATATCGTCGGCTCCAGAAGGATGAGGTTCCCCTCCTGTCCCTCCGACTGTTGAATGAGGGCACTGAGCAGGTCAACCTCTTCAGGGTTCTCGGTGAGTATGATCGCAGCCCTTTCGTTGCGGCTGCGGAGGGCGGACAGAACGTTGCCTGGAATCATCTTGTCCTGCCGGGCCATCGTGAGGATCTCTTCCATGCGCTCGTCGGATTGCTCGATGAGGATCTCAGCCTTATTCACATCATCGAAGACAACCAGTAGACGCACTTCCTCCGTCGCCAGCTTGACTCGATAAAGTGGACTGTCAGGGAGGCTGTTCTGAGCCGCAAGCGCGGTCCCGCCGCCGGCGGAAACGAGTGCGATCAGCACGGCCATCGTCACGGCAACGGGCCGCAGCCAAGCGCCGTAACTAACCTTTACGCGAACCCCACGTCGTGGCGAGCGCAGATCAGCAGCGCGCTGCCGGACGCGGTTCCAGGCTGTGGCCTGGGCCCACGGCCTGGGCGGCGCTATCGGCGTCTTGCGTACCTTATCGGCGAGCTGCAAGAGAGGGCGCAAGCGGTCCGCATGCCGGGGGTAACGAGAGAGACAGGCGTCGACCGTCTCGCCGCGCCGGATAGCGGCTATGCAGTCGTTTAGGATCGAATGAAAACTGCGAGGGAGCGGCATCTTATTCGCGCTCCTGGTAGAGCAGGCGCCGGAGGGAAAGGAGAGCCCGGTGCTGAAGGGACTTGATAGCGCCCTCGCTGCGGCCCATGATCTTGCCCACTGAGCGGTTGTCGAAGCCCTGGATGAACTTGAGGACGATCACTTGCCGCTGCTCGTCGGTCACGTGCTTGAGGGCGATCTGGAGCTGGCCGCGTTCGATCGCCCGTTCGGCGAGAGACTGCGGGCTCGCCAGCGCGCTGCTTAGCGTCTCGCTGAGATCCACCTCTCCCCGCCGCCGCCGGCGGCGATGGAGGTCGATCAGACGGTTCCGGGCGATGCGGAAGACCCAGGCGCCGAACGGAAGCCCGCGGAAGTGGTATTTGCCGATCGATTCGATCATCTTGAGCATGACGTCAGAGGCAAGGTCTTCAGCCGCCTGAACGTCTCCCATCTGGAGGAACGCATAGTTGTAGATCTTGGGATAGTAGGTCTGATACAGCGCCTCGACCGCGGCTTCGTCGTATTCCTGGGCGCGCTTGACAAGGTCCCATTCCGCCAGGACGTCCTGAGAGCCCTCTCGTTCAATGGCCTCTTCGGCCGGCGCGTCCCTAGGCTTATCCAAGGACTTAGCCAACTGGATCTTCCATGTTGCAGTGTGCATGACCTACGTGTAGAACGCGCGGCCAGAAGGCCGAGATACGGGCAGATTTCATCATGAACGCGTGCGCTCTAGTCCGAAAGACCGAGGAGCTGTCGTCTAGCCATGTCGTATCGATCTTTGGCGCGTGCTTCGCGATTGAGCAGGCCTTTCAGCTTCGGCGGTTCCAGCCTCTGTCCTTCTAGGAGGACTCTGTGCACATCTGCGAGTTGCCCCTGCCAGGCCTCGTACGCCGCGATGTAGTCCTGCTTAAGGTCGGCCATCTATCGGGGTTCCTTCGTCTTACAATCGTAATGCAGGTCTAGGTAGTTGGGAAGAACCGCCCGAAACGCTAGAGCCAGCGCGAGCGCACATCCCCCTCTATAGCAACGTCTATCAGGCGGGGTTCGTTAGCTCTCTGCGCTTCACGCACGGCATCACCGATTTCATCCGGATGCTCGACGCGAACGCCCTTGACGCCAAAGGATGCGGCGACGGCAGGGAAATCGACAGCGGGATCGGTCATGTCCATGGCGACGAACTTGCGGCCCGCCGCACCCTCGCCGAGATACTCGAGCATGTTCAGCTTGAGTATGCGGTAGGCTGCATTGTTGGCGATGACCCACGTGACGGGAATCTTATGGTGCGCCGCGGTCCACAATGCCTGTATCGTGTAAAGGGCGGCGCCGTCGCCGACGACAGAGAGGACGGGCCTGTCCGGGCGAGCGAGCTTGATGCCGATCGGATTGGGCATGCCCGGCCCCAGGCCCCCACCCGCCGCGCGGTAGTGGCGGCTGGTGTCGTCAAAGCGCAGGTAGCGCATGAGGTAGCCGCTGGCAGTTATCGCCTCGTCGAAGACAATGGTGTCCGGATGCATGGCGTCCGCCAGCTCGCTCATCATGCGCCCAGCGCCTATGGGGATATTGTCCCAGCGGGCACGCGCCGCGCCCTCCAGCGCCTGCATCATCTGGCCGGCCATCGTCTCCACCGCCTGGGCCCGCTCCTTAGCCGCCGCTTGCTGCTCGGGCGTCATGGTGCTCTTGAGGCGAGAGACGATATCCGCCATCGTCGGCCTGGGGTCCGCTAGGAGGCCGATCTCGACCGGCCAGTTCTTCCCGATCTCGCGCGCATCGAGGTCGATATGGATCACCCGCGCGCTCGCCGGGAACGGCGAACCGTCGATAGGGAAGAGCAGCGGCAGCACGGGAGTGCCGACCGCTAGCACGACGTCGGCGCTCGACAACTGCCCCTTCAGACCCGCTGCGGAGATGACATTGAGAAGACCGGCGTAGAGAGGGTGCTGCGAAGGGAAGGGTAGTTCGGCCGAAAACGAGGCGTGGACGCGCGCGCCGATCGTTTCCGCCAGCTGGATGAGTTCCGCCTGGCCGCCGCACTCGGCGACGCCGTCGCCGCAGATGACTACCGGCGACCGCGCGCCGGCGAGGAGTTCGGCGATGCGATCTACCGCCGCCGGGTCTGGCCGCGCCCGCGTATCGATAGAAGTGGCAGGCACGATCTCAACGTCTGCCTCTTCGTCCATGACGTTCGTCGGAACGGCGACGAAGACGGGGCCTCTCGGCGGCTCCATCGCGATCTTGAAGGCCCGCCGGAGCAGAACAGGGATCTCGTACGCGTCCTGCGCCTCAACAGCCCATTTGGTGAGAGGTTCGGCCAGGCGGACGAGGTCACCGGCCAGAATGGGCTCCTGCGAGTTGCCCCTTTGCGGGTGCTGGCCGGCGTAGACAACGAGAGGGGTTCGTGTGCGGTAGGAGTTATACAGCATGCCCATGGCGTTGCCGAGTCCCGGCATGATGTGCAACTGGAGGAACGCGGGGGCGCCGGTTGCTCTCGCATAGCCATCCGCGATGCCGGTGGCTACGCCTTCGTGCAGCGCCAGGATGTATTCAAGCTGAGGAAAGTCCTGAAGGGCGTCCATGAACGCCTGCTCCGTTGTGCCGGGGTTGCCGAAGACGTAGCGCGTCCCCTGGGCCAGCAGTTGCTCCAGCATCGCGTACCGCCCGGCAAGTGTAGGCATCGAGACCTCCTTCGCGCGTCAGAATACCATAGGGCCGCGCATCAAACCGGCAGGCCCACGAAGCCGCGAACCCGCCGACGAGCGCGCCTGTTCCGCTACCCGAGGTAGCCTCACGCCGGGTGTCATTCTGAGCGACGATCACATCCTCATTTGGAACACCGGCCTCACGCGAAGGAATCTAGGCGACCAGTTTTGTAACGCACGTGCCCGTGGCCAGTCCGGTTGCCGCCGCATGGCGCCAGCCGCACCCCGCCTCGCCATCGGGATAGCCGTAACTCTAACTCCGGTTTAACCGATCGTTAACGTTAATTCAGGCAACAGAATTCGTGAGTCTAACTATCATATTAACCAGAGGAACAAGACCCTGATGGCCCGCACCAATTTGGTCGATATCCAGGCTCCAACCTTAGAGCCCATCGAGGGCACGACTATGCCGCCGATCTGGAAAGAGACGCTGTGGCCCGTGGAGTGGATGACCCTGCGCGTGTCACCGGTCTACTTCGGAATCGGCGTCCCGCGGGGAGACGGCAGCCCCGTCATCCTCGTGCCGGGTTTCATGGGCACGGATGCGTACTTGCTCGACCTCTACCTGTGGCTGAAAAGGATCGGATACCGGCCGTATATGTCGGGCATCGGCATAAACGCGGAGTGCCCGGGACGCCTGACAGAAAAGCTGATCCGGACTGCTGAGAAGGCGCGGGCCGAGACCGGCCGGCCTGTGCGCGTCATCGGCCACAGCCTGGGCGGCATCATCGGGCGTCGCGCCTGCGTCGAGCGGCCTGACCTTTTCGCGCAGCTGATCTACCTCGGTAGCCCGGTGCAAGGCGTGCAGGCTCACCCGGCTATCGGCGTGGCTGTGTCCCTCCTGCGTTTCGCCATGAGCGCGCTGGCCTTTGATCCGAGGGACTGCCTGACGGAGCGCTGCTCGTGCGCGTTTCTGAGCCGGGTAATGGAGCCGCTACCGGACTCGGTCAGTCATGCGGCGATCTACACCCGTCATGACGGAGTCGTGAACTGGCACGACGCGCTGGAGCTGGACCCGGGGTTGAACCACGAAGTGGGCGGCACGCACACCGGCCTCGTCTACAACCCGCGGGCCTACCGCGTTGTGGCTGACCTTCTGACGAAGGCCGCCACCGGCGAACGCCTGGCTGCCTAAGAATGAGGCCGAACGGGATCCGTCCGGCCGGTTGGTTTCCTGGTGGCGCATACGGGATTCGAATTCGCATCGCGTCGTCGGATCGAGGCCGACGGCTGGGGCTGAGAGCCCATTTCGTGTGCAAATTCAAGTTCGCTGATCGGGTCCGGGTGGTCGACGTCCGCCGGTTTGGCGACAAGATGGTCGCCATTTCATCGCCAATAGCTGGAAGAGAACCCCCGCTCAGCGTTTCAAAAAAAGCGCTGTCCCGCCATCTCAGAGTGCCTAAATCCATCGGCAAGCGGTTGAATGCGGCGGTATTGGATTTCGAAAAATGGCCGGGAATCGAGTCGCACGAACAGGCAACGGTGTAAAGCACCCGATATCTGGCGGGCTCTAGAGTCGGCGGCCAACATGATCCAAAGTCCCCGCGTTTCTCTCTGTCCGGCGAAGTTCATCTAAGCTTGGTTAGGCGAAGTCGTTGGCGGGGGTGCGCAAGTGACTGTTCTTATCGCTAACCAGTGGACGCTAGCCGGCGTCTGCCAGAAATCGCCGCGGCACTTCGCGCATCATGAGGTCGATCGTCTCCGAACTGACGCCGTCGTCGCGCAGGGCTGGCAACGCCACGGTCGACAGGAAGAGGTAGCCGGTAGTGCCAGCCGCGCTGCCGTCGCCCCGATGCCGCGCTGACACGGGCGCCGGCGCGTAGTCGTGCCCGAGCATCAAGCGATGGGCCCAGCCGCGATCGATGAGCTCCTTAACCGTCGCGTTGCGCTGGCGCCAATCAGGTCGGCCGTCCGAGCCGGGGTAGCGGTCCATGGACAGGTAAACTCCCGTCTGCAGGAGCGACTCAAGGTACGCGACGTCCGTCGTGTCTGCGCTGTGGCCGATGCAGATCCGCTCCATTGGCGCATCCTCATCGAGGAAAATCTCTACCTGGCGGCGTCCGACCTCACCGGGCGCCCAGTGGTGGGTGCTGATCGGACAGCCGGTCCGCTTAAGGGCGCGTGCTGCGCCTCTGAGCACACGTTCCGCCTCTGGCGTCACGCCCTCGGCGTCGTTGGCGACTTTGATGACTCCTGCCTTGATGCCCGTCTCGCCGATGCCGACCTCGATCTCGCGGACGAAGATGTCGGCGATACGATCCAGGTGGCGAGCCCAGAATGACCGTGGGACGTCACGCCAGACTCCTGTCGCGACCACGACGTTGATACCGGCGGCTTGCGCTACGTCTCGTACAAACTCCACGTCTCGGCCGAGGTCTGGTGTCGTGAGATCGATAATCGTATCGACTCCGCCGGACTTGGCCTCGCTAAGCTCACGGACCGCATTCGCGCGCGTCCCCTCCCAATCGAAGAGCCAGGGGTAGTGGTGGTTGTCCGCACCCATCGCTACGAGCACATGCTCATGGCTCAGCGTGAAACCGAGCGCGACGGCGTCTATAGGCCCAAGTACGGTCTCTACAGAGGGCACGGTTCCTCCAACAGTCGTGTATTCTAGCCCGAATCGGGGGTAGAGGTCATTTCCGGTCTACTTCGCGACATTTCGAGGCCCGATCTCCTGCCTCGTTCACACAGCGGGTCACCGTTAGCCGGGCCGTACTCACATGATGCCTGGTTCACTTAGCAACTCTCCTGCTCTAGGATGGCGACCAGAGGAGGTAGGGATTGGTCCCGCTCATCACAGCAGCGACAGGCTTTCTTCTGGCCGTTTTGTGGTTCGACTTGATGTTCGACGTCCAAGTGCTGCGCCAACGCCGTTCGCCGGAAGTGCCCGAGCCGGTGCTCGACTCGATATCAGCGTACTACCGCAGGGTAACCACAACGGCATCCCCGATGGGACGCCTGGTTGGTCTGGTGATGCTCGTGCTCCTAGCTGCTTTGGTGGCGCAGGCGGCCCGCGGTGACGCGTCCGCTTGGGTCAGCGCTGTTTCGCTTTCCGCGGCCGCGGTTGCGATCGGTCTTGCGATAGTGCGAGTGTTTGGCGCGGCCCGGCGACTCGGCGCGCGCACCGATCCACCGCACGTGCAGAGTGCTCTCGCGCGAGGCATTCTGCGCGGTCATCTGATCTGCCTCGTGGCGATAATCTCGTTGCTCGTTGTCCAGCTCTCCGCCGCCTGAGCAGCGGCACGCCAGGCAGACTCGAACGCGGCGGATGCGCTACCATCGATGCAGGAAGAGGATCTTGAGAAAGGATCGCGACATGGGTGACAAGAGTCCGAGGAATACCTCCAAGACCAAGAAGCAGAAGGCAGACAAGAAAGCCGCGTCGGCGCCAAGGCCAGCACCGAAGAAATAGCGTCGCCGTCCTGGGCTGATGGCGTTCTGGCCTCGGCGGCTATCCTCTAACCGCGCAAGCACACGGCCTTCGACTAGGCACGATTAGTTTACAGGTACCGCGACCGGGTTCTTCACGAACGGAGATAGTCCTCTCGGCCGTCCAAGAGGACATCATCGCTCAACGCGGCCCCAGGCGAGCCGGATTCAGAGGCGGGCCGTGTACTCGGTACAGCCTCGCCAGAGATTCGTAAGATCGATTAGAGCAAGCTAAGACAGTCTCGCACAACTTGGAAATGCCCACCCAGCAGACGCTTGGTCGCCATTTTGTC
>CAYZLC010000024.1:0-2417 GCA_964479365.1 uncultured Dehalococcoidia bacterium | reverse complement strand
TGAGGGACGTTTCCGTATGAGAAGTGGTGGCGCATACGGGATTCGAACCCGTGATCTCCGCCTTGAGCGGGCGCTTTCAAGCGTGCCGATGGGTTCGGAACCGTCCTATTCCGTACCTAGCCGTTCGGGGAATTGATAGAGCCCGTACCGCTCGATAAGACCATTTCACGGCAAAGATGGCCACCAGATGGCCACAAGCCAGCGCCTCTGAATTCTAGGGGGGTGCAGGGAGCCGGGGAACGAACCCGACTCCCCCCTGTAGCGCAGGTGGAGCGCCGTGATTGTCAGTCTTCATGCGCGTCCCGATGTTCGCCCCAGAGCGCACACAGGTCCTCGTCGTCGAGGAACACCCCGGCGCAGTCATTCGTATGTTCGTTCATAATCAGCCTCCTACTCCGGCGATGATCGTGAAGAGCCGCACGGCCTCCGCCAAAGTCAACGTCACCGTGCCTCGGGGCGCCAGTCGCAACCATCGGCGTCTGATTTGCGCTGGGCATCAGCACCGTCTTGTGTGCGGCGGGCACCCGCCTCCTAGCGGCCTGGGGAGTGTGCTATGAGGGGTGCACCCTTTTGGCCCCGCCGACGCAGAGGCAGTCTAGAGGCGTCGTTACCGCGAGCAAAACAGCCATGCCTTGTTGATGGTTGTCGCATCGAGAAAGTCGCTGTTTATAATCAACCCCGCTACTTTAAGTGAGACGCTATCGCCGAGACAGAGGGGATTGGAGCTACGCAGGCTGTTGGGCTGATTACCTTACACGAAGGAAGCGCTCGAATGCACCGATCGCGGCGATTGGTGGCCTCAGCCCCCCTGAGGGATGCGGGACATGGAAGGTTATGTTGGTAGGTGAGTATTGCAAAATGGTTGTCCGTAGTGGCGTGAACGCTCAGCCGGTCGCACCGGTTCATGCCTCCGCACATGTCATCGCCCTGGGCCTGGTGGTAGGGGTGGCGGCAGCGTACTTCGCAGCGTGCAGCCTGCTCATCCACTACTCGTTCCACTCGTTCGGGTGGGATCTCGGTCTGTTCGACCAGTTGCTGTGGAACCTGTTCCATGGGAATGGGTGGGAATACTCGTTCCGTGAGATGTCCTATCTCGGCGACCACTTTCAGCCTCTGCTGCTACTGCTGGTGCCCCTGGTGTCACTGGATATGGGCCCGGCACCCCTCCTTGTCGTGCAGGCGATCGCACTGACGGGGGCGGCGATACCCTTGTTCGCGTCGGTCAGAGCTTTGTCCGGCGAGCGAGCAGCATGGCTCTTGACGGGGACGTATCTGCTGAGCCTGCCGGTGCTGCGCACGGTGAATTACGACTTTCACGTGGAGGCGTTCATTCCGCTAGTCGCGTTCGCGGCGTTATGGGGGCTCGTGACGCGCCAACGGGTTGCTTTCGCGGTGGGTTGCGTTGTACTCCTGACCGTGAAGGAGGATACGGCGCTGTTGGTGCTGGCTTTGTGCTGGTTGGCGTGGCTGGGGTTCAAACGGCCAGTGCTCGCCGCGGTGCTAGCGACGTCTGCTATTGGCTACGCTGCATTTGTGTCGCTCCTGCTGATGCCACACTACCTTGGTAACGGGACGAACCCGATGACGGAGCGCTATGGCTACCTGGGGGATACTACGAGCGAGATCCTCGTGTCGGCACTGACCAGACCTGACCTCTTGATCGGACACCTCGCAAGGTGGGAAGCCCCAGGTGCCGCAACTCTGATTCTCGCCGGGGTTGGTTTCGTGGCGCTCGCCCGGCCGCTTCTGGTGCTCCCCCTGGTGATACTAGTGGCGGTCCCAATGCTCGCAATCCACCCGGAGCAGTCCAGCCTCGACATCCACTACGGAATCACACCGATGGTATTCGCCCTTTGCGTGGCAGTGGTGGTGTTGCCGCAAGCGGAGGATTGGGTGAGGCGCGTGCTCGATGGGATGGCAAACAAGTCGGTGGGGATCGCGATGGTCAGGGAGCGACATCAAGCGCTTCTGCGGGCTGAGCTATTGCCCTTTATCGCGGCGCTGGCCATCTTCGTTGTTGGTTCGCCCCTTCCACCATCGCTTGGGACTTACTTCGACCGATTCTGGGTGGACGAGCATTCGCGGGCGGCACAGTCGTTTGTCGACGAAGTGCCCGAAGGGGTGCGCATTAGCGCGCAGGCGACGTTCGTGCCGCACCTGGCGCGCCGCCGGGACATCTATGAGTTTCCCCGGGTCGTGAATGCAACTTACGTTCTTCTGGACGACGAGCGGCGCGTGCCCTACTACGATGCGCCGGGCTTCGGCGCCTGCGAGTCCGAATTGCCAGGACTGGGTTTCGACTTGGTGAGGGAGGACCATGGGATCAGGATGTACCGGCGAGGGACGGATGATTCGCCGGGTGCGGGCTCGGCGTGCGACTAGAGCGGTAAAGGCCTTGTTGCCGGTGGAGACGCCGA
>CAYZLC010000023.1:0-15182 GCA_964479365.1 uncultured Dehalococcoidia bacterium | reverse complement strand
GCGCGCGCCATGAAGCTGCCGCAACCCCCGTGCCTTTCGCGGGCGGAGTTCTCCTCGCTGCGTGAGGCGACCGTCTCTCTTCAAGTGGCGCAGCGGCGCTTCTCGAACCTCCTTCACGACCTCGTGCAAAGCGACCTGGAGCGCGAGGCGGCGGACCCCGAGCTGGGCACTTATACGATGCGGCAGATACTCGAGATGGCGACCGCGCACTACGCGCTACGCACCCAGCAGGTCTCCCGGATCCGCACGGAGACCGCCGGGGCGACCAGGTAGTGACCCGCGCCCGCGCCCACGACCGGCCTAAAGGGCGCGAGATGACTCGGGGCCGCGGTGGAGCTGGGACGACCGCGCGGACGAGCAGCCGGCCTCTGCGCATAGCCCACGCCTACGGCAACACCCGCGATCGGCTGAGGGCAGCGCTCGCCGCACCCATTGACGTCATCGAAGTCGACGCCTGGTATCGCGCGGGCGAGGTCTGGGTGCGGCACGAGCATCGGCTGGGACCCCTGCCGCTGCTGGTGGATAAGCGTATGCGTGGCCACTCGCTGCCTCCGCTAAGCCTTCCTCTCGGCAGGCACTTGTACATGCGCCTGGACATCGACCGCCTGAAGCTGGACGAGATACTGGATACGGTGGCCGGGGCGAAGGGTCTGCTTGTGGACGTGAAGGGGTCGTATCGCGGCCGGCGCAACTTCGAGTTCGCGCAAACGCTGGTTCGGAAGATACGTGAACATGGCGGCGAGGGCTGGGTCGCCGTCTGCGGGCAGCACTGGCCGGTGCTTGACGACGTGCGTGTTGAGTCGCCGGGACTCGAAGTGCGCTACTCTGTCGAGCGGCCAAACCAGTGGGAGAAGTTCATGCGACTAGTAGGCGACGACGAGCGGGTGCGCAGGGTCTGCATCGAGCACCGTTTCTTGAACGAAGAGCGTGCGCTCTTTCTCGACCAGCGCGGCGTAGACGTCTTCTGCTGGACCGTAGACGATCGCGACAAAGCGCAGCGCCTGGTCGACGCCGGCGTGGACGGCGTCATCAGCAACGACCTGGATTTGCTTGCGGGCCTAAGGCCGGCGGTGCGGGATCAGGTGAACGGCGGTGGCCTTGAAGGTGGCGACGACGCCGGCGCCGGGCGCGATCGATAGGTCCTCGCGCGACTGCTTCGTGATGAGGGCGACGAGCGGGAAGCCGGCATCCAGCTCCACTCGAACGTACGGCCCTGAAGGGCGCACCCGGCTGACAGTAGCGCGCAGGTGATTGCGGGCGCTCATCGCAGCGGTGGCGTCGACCGCTTCGCTGAGCACGACGTCTTCCGGGCGCAGGCAGACCAGGACATCCGATCCGGGATCCAGATCGCTCGCCGTCTCGATGACCGCCTCTCCCAGCTCAACCGTGGCAAGGCCGCCACCGTTGCTGCCGCGAATGCGACCGGGAATAATCGTCTCGACGCCCACGAAAGCCGCCACTTCCTCGTCCACGGGCGAGGAAAACACCTCGGCCGGCGATCCGAGCTGCCGGACTTGGCCGTGCATGAGCACCGCGATGCGGTCGCCCAGACGGAGGGCCTCTCCGCGGTCATGCGTCACAAAGACTGTCGCCACGCGGTTTGCCGTGAGTACGGCATCCAGGTCCTCGATCAGTGATTCCCGCGTGGGGGCGTCAAGCGAGGCGAAGGGCTCATCGAGCAGCAACACCTCAGGCTGGAGAGCCAGGGCCCGAGCGAGGCTTGTCCGTTGCGCCTCGCCGCCGGAGATGGCACGGGAAGAGCGCCCGCGCAAATGCGAAATGCCGAAGCGTTCCAGCCATTCGTCTACGCGCCGCTTCTGCTCTTCACGCGGGACGCCGCGCAGCGCAAGACCCGTGCGGACGTTCGCTTCGACGCTGGTGTCGAGAAGCAGCGGCTCCTGGAACACCATTGCCATCTTGCGGCGATAAGGGAGCAGGCTGCCGGAGACGGCGCGCCCGCCGTAAAGGACCTCGCCCTCGGCGGGACGTTCCAGGAGCGCGATCACCCGAAGCAGAGTGCTCTTCCCCGCGCCGTTGGGCCCAACCGCAGCGAGTACTTCATTCGGGTGGACGTCAAGAGCGGGTATCTCGAGAACGATTCGGCGGCCATACCCGACCAGGATGTCACGGAGCTGGACGAGCGGCGCCGTCACTGGCCACTTCGCCTCTGCTGCAGCGCCGTGAAGCCCGCGACGATCACCAGGATCACAGCGAGCAAGATCAGCGAGAAGGCGATCGCAGTCTCGAAATCTCCCTGCTGGACTTCGAGAACGATAGCAGACGTGAGCGTGCGTGTGCTGCCCTTGATATTGCCGCCGACCATGATCGTCGCGCCCACCTCCGAGATGGCCGCTCCGAAGCCGGCCATAACGGCGGCCAGCAGAGAGAGCCGGGCCTCGCGGAAGAGCAGCAGTGCCGCCTGCCAGCGTGAGGCGCCGAGGGCGAGCACTTGAAGTCTCAGATTGGGGTTCAGCGCCTGGAGCGCGACCGTGCTCAGCGCCGCGATGACGGGCGTCGCGATAACCGCTTGCGCGATGACGATGGCGGTGCGGCTATAGAGTAGGTGGAGCTGTCCCAGCGGCCCGGTACGCCAGAGCATGATTGACACGAGCAGGCCGACGGCCACGGGCGGCAACGCCATGCCGGCGGCGAGCGCGATGAAAGCAAGCGTGCGGCCCGGCGGCGCTCGAAAAGCGAGGAACGAGGCGATGCTCAGCCCGGCGACCAGAGCGATGAGGGTGGCGCTGCCCGAGACGAGGAGGGAAGTGTAGGTGACCTCGTACACATAGGCATCGCCGCTAAAGATGAGACCAATGGCTTCGGTGAGGCCGTCCCATATGAGGTCCATCTTGGCTCAGGTGTCATTCTAAGGGATTAGCCGCCGACGTCAGACGTGGGGCAGCCGAGGGCGGCCTCAAACAGGCGCTCGCCGTACTCTTCCAGGCCGAATTCCGCGATCAGGCACTGCCCGGCCGCTGAGGTAATGAATTCCGCGAAGGCGATGGCGCCCGCCGCGTTCACGCTGGGGTGCTTTTCCGGACTTATTCTGATCACGGAGTAGACGTTGGGCTTTACGGTGTCGGTGAAGAGAGCGACGAGGTTGACCCTCTCCTTGAACACTGTGAACGTGGAGCTGTCGGCTAGAGTGTACGCGTCGCTATCCGCCGCGACGAGGAGGTTCTGACCTTGTCCGGTGCTCGACACCTGGTACCACGGCTTCCCGTCAGGCTTGATCCCGACGTCTTCCCAGATCGATTGCTCTCGGCGGTGGGTGCCGGAGTTGTCGCCCCGGCTGATGAACTCGTGCTCGCCGGTGGCGATGCGCTCGAACGCCGCGTCCATGCCGGCAGCGTCGGCGATGCCGGCAGGATCGTTTTCGGGCCCGGCGATGAGGAAGAAGTTGCGCATGACCGTGCGTTTGTCCAGCGCCTCGCCGTCGGCGAGGAAGCTGTCCTCGTCCGCGGGCGAATGCGTCATGATGACGTCGAACTCGCCCCGCCGGGCGGTCTCAAGCGTCTGTCCGGAACCACCGACCACTGGCTTGACGTCGTAGTTCGTCACTTCTTCGAATGCACGAACGATTTCGTCCAGCAACCCGGCATCCTGGACGCTCGTGGTGGCGCCGAGAATGAGCTCCGTCTCGCCGTCACCACCGCACGAGGCGCTCAGCGGCGCGAAAAGTGCGAGGAGGAGCGCGGCGCCGAGCTTGAGCGGACAATTGATCATTGAGGCTGCGCAGACCGCCGGCGTAGCGTCTTCGAACGCGTGAGGAACGAAGGGCGGCTGGCCGAACTTATCCAGGTCGATGCTTTCTCTAGACGCGACGCGTCGCCCGCAGAAGGGCCACCGCTAGCACGCCGACAGCGGCCGAGATGAGCGCCAACGGAAGGATTCGCGTTGCTGATGCGCCACTATTGCCGGCCGCGGGGTGTCCATTGGCACCACCCGCCACTGGAGGAAGGGCCATCATGGCCGGGGTAGGGGCAGCTGGCCCCGCGAACGCCGCCTCCTCCTCGGCGTCGTAATGCCCCTTGCGAAGAGGTATCTCTTTCATGAACAGCGAGATGACGACGGACGCGGCGAGCAAAACGACGGGCAGGAAGTACGCGGCGGCGATCGCCGACGCCAGCGACTCCTTCACTCCGTCAATCGTCGTCACGAACAGCGTCTGCCCCTCTGCGCCAAACGCCGCGAACGCCTGCTGGACCTGCTGGAAGGCTTGCGTGTTGAGGAGGAACTGCGGATCGTGAAGCGCCTGCTCGATCTGGGGCTGCTCGCGGACGGCAGAGGGGACGTTAGAGGTCAGGCCATCACGGTACCCCCTCTGGATGAGAGAGAACATGATCGCCACGCCCATGGTCCCACCGACGGAACGCAGGAACTGCATCGTAGACGTCGAAACGCCCATAACCCTGTACGGCACCGCATTCTGGACCGCGAGCATGAACAGCGGCATCGAACTACCGAGCCCAATGCCGAACACGATCATCGCAATCGTAACGTCGCTGCTCGTTGAGCCCACCGTAAGTGAGGCGAGAAGTATGGACCCGACGACCATCACTGAGAGTCCGAGAGTGCCGAGCAGACGGTAGCCCCCGAGACGCGACATCAACTGGCCCGCGATGGCGCTGGCGATCGCCATCGCGATCATCATCGGCATCGTGACCAGCCCGGAGTTTGTGGCAGAGCGACCGATGACACCCTGGACGAATAACGGGATGTAGAAAAGGCTGCCCATCATTGCCATGCCTGTAATCAGCGTGATCAACGCTGAGACGGCGAAGACCCGGTTGCGAAATAGCGACATCGGCAGCAGCGGCTCATCGGCGCGGAGTTCGGCGTAGGTGAATACGACGAGCCCGACAGCGGCCCAGGTGAACAAGGCGATTACCTGCGGCGAGAGCCAATCATATCGGCTGCCTGCCCAGGAGAACGCCAGTAGCAGCGGCGTCACGGTGGCGAGCAGAAGGACGATGCCGCGATAGTCCAGCTTTGGGGGAGCAAGCGGCCTTATGTTAGGCATCCCCCGGTGAAGTACGGCAAGCGCAACGGCGCCAAGCGGCAGGTTCACGTAGAATACCCAACGCCAGTCCGCATGGTCCGTGAGCGTGCCCCCGATCAGCGGGCCCAGCACGCTGGCCGAGGCGAAGACGGCGGACATCAGGCCAATCCAGCGCCCGCGCTCTGCCGGCGCGAACACGTCGCCCAGGATGGCAAAGGCGATGCCCATGATCATTCCAGCGCCCACGCCCTGGACCACACGGAAGGCGATGAGTTGCTCCACGTTTTGCGCCGACCCGCACAGCACTGAGCCTACCAGGAGGATGAAGATGCCGGCCATGTAGAACGGCTTGCGGCCGTAGATATCGGTCAGCTTGCCGGCGATCGGCACGGTGACCGTGGATGCGAGCATGAAGCCCGTGCCAACCCAACTGTAGAGTCCAAAGCCCCCAAGATCAGCGATGATACGGGGCATTGAAGTCCCGACGATCGTCTGGTCCATTGCCGCCGTGAACATGCCCAGCATCGTGCCGGCCATGACGATGACCTTGGTGCGGGTTCCCATCTCGGCGATGGGGCGGGGGACGCCTGCGGGCGCCGCAGTGGCCACTATGCCACCTGCTCCCTACTTCTCTCTTCTGCCTCGGTCGCTTCCAGCGCTCCCGCTAGATCGCGCAGGGCCAGCACCACACGCTCCAGCTCCTCCGGGCCCAGGTGAGCCAGCATCCGGTCCATGCGCGCGCGGCCGAAACGCTCCATCTCTTCGATCGTCCTTCGCGCCTCACCAGTGAGTCGATGACGAACAAGCCGGCGATCGTTGCCGTCTTCCTCGCGGCGAACGAGGTCGTTGCGAACGAGGCGGTCCATGATCCGGGTGAGGGTCGACGGCGTAACGCCCAGCCGGTCAGCGATCGCGCCGGCGGAAAGCCCGTCCTCCAGCCGCAGCAAGAAAAGGAGCCGCAATTGAGTCATCGTTAGGCCAAGGTCAGCCCACGCCTCCAATCGCCCCGGATCGGACCGCGTCACTAGGTGGCCAAACAGCCGAAAGGCTTCGTCACGCACGTCTTCGAACATTTGCCCTCGATACAACTTTTGGAAAGATGCTAACAGTCTACCATGCACTGTCAACTTGGACGAAAGCGGCCCGCGCGAGGCGAAGAAGGTAGGATTAGGGGCGTGCCAATTGAATTCGAATCGATAGCGGAAAACCAGGCGCTCAAGGAGGCGATTATCGCCCGCATGGAGCGCCAGAACGGCATCAGCTTCCGCGACTTCATGGCGATGGCTCTCTACGAGCCGCACCTTGGCTATTACTGCTCCGGCCGGGATACGATCGGGAGATCCGGAGACTATCTCACGAGCCCGGAGGTGAGCCCCATTTTTGGCGGCATGGTCGGACGGCAACTGAGGGAGATGTGGGAAGCCCTCGGGCAACCCGGGCGCTTTGAGGTCGTCGAGGCCGGCGCAGGCAACGGCACGCTTTGCCGGGACGTGCTGCGTTGGGCGAGGCGAGCCGAGCCCGAGATGTTCGAGTCGATTCAGTACAGCATCACAGAACCAGCACCGGCGCTCGAAGCCCGCCAGCGAGACCTGGTGTATGCGGAATCACTTGAGCACAAGGTACGCTGGCGGCGCGAGCTACCGGACGGCATCGAAGGTTGCATCGTGAGCAACGAATTGCTCGATAGCATGCCCGTCCACCGGGTGACGGTTCAGGATCGCCAACTGCGGCAGCTGTTCGTGAACTGGAACGGCACGGAATTCGTAGAGGAGTATCGCCGTCCGAGCGGTGCCGTGAGCAGGTACTTCGAGAGCTTGGGGCTACTCCCCACCGAAGGCTGCACAGCTGAGGTGAACCTGCCAGCGACGGACTGGATGTCGCGCGCGGCGCGGGCGCTCGGGCACGGATTCGTGCTCACGTTCGATTATGGCTACGAGGCAGAGGAGTTGTATGCACCCTGGCGGAAGGACGGCACGCTGTTGTGCTTCTACCGGCACAACCCCAGCAACGATCCCTACGCCCGCATCGGACGCCAGGACATGACCAGCCACGTGGACTTCACAAGCCTTCGCCGGGCGGGGGAGGCAGCGGGGTTGAGGACGCTGGGGCTCGTATCGCAAGCCGAGTTGCTGATGAAAATGGGCATCGGCGAGGCATTGCCGCCCGCTGACAGCGAAATCGACCTCGAACAAAGCCTCGCGCGGCGGCGGGCGGTGTCGGAGCTTCTCGACCCCGCGGGCCTGGGGCGTATCAAAGTACTCGCGCAGGCGAAGGATGGAGGCGACGTGCGGCTGAGCGGATTCGCCGGGACCGAGACCGATGCCTGAGATCGGTGAGCAGGCGCCGGACTTCACCCTGCCGAGTACGGAGGGAGCTGTCCATCTCCGAGATCTGACCGAGCGGTCTAAGGTCGTGCTGGCCTTCTATTACGAGGACGCGACGCCGCTCTGCTCCAACGAAGTCTCGATGCTGAAGGACGACTACGACTTCGCCCGCGAACTCGGAGCGGAGGTGATCGGTATAAGCGCTGACAGCGTGGAATCGCACCGAGCGTTCGCGGAGAGGCTTGGTGGGGTGCCGTTCCCGCTGGCCAGCGACGAGCGCCTGCAGGCGGCACAGGCGTATGGCGCGGTTGACGAAAGCGGGAAGCGTTCGCGCCGGGCGGTGTTCGTCATCGACCGCGGCGGGACGATGGTGCACGCGGAACCATGGTTTCAGCCTGGGAACCCGGGGCAGTACGAGGCGATCTTTCGGGCGCTAGGGTTGGAGGGGTGATAATTCGTGACATTGAGCCATTGGTGATGCTCGTCGGCGTGTGCTATTCAATGCCTCGTGAGCGACTTCTCGCGCGGCGATCCAGATCTCGGCGGCTACCGTCCGCTTCCGCGCGGCGTCATCCCGCGCCCAATCAAGAAGCCCGACTACCGAACCAGCGACCCATTCGGGTATAACGACCTCGGGGAAGAGGTGCCGAGGACTAATGACCGGAAGCGATCAGGCTCTGAAGCGCGCCCGCCGCGAAGTTCTGAGCAAGTTAGACAAAGGCTGAGATACGAGTACAGGGTATGTATGGCGAAGGACGATTGGGCTGGGTGTCGGATTGCCGCGACCCGGCTGCTTGCGATGGAATCTCCTATTCGCGAGCGCGCTGAGGCGCTATTCGCGCTAGGATTCGCCGAGGAACGAGCTGGAAGGGTCGGGCGAGCCAGATTCTCCTACGAAGAAGCCATCCGCATTAATCCCGAGCACGCGAAGGCCAGCCTCCGTCTACGATGGCTCCTAGCACAAACCTGTGGAGGCGTCCCGACTGCCTAGCGCGCGGCCGCTAGCGACAACTGCTGGAGCGCCCACTTGGCGGACTCAAGCGCGGTATCCGCGGGGATGAGCGGCACGACCTCCCAGTCCATGTAGCCCGCGACAGGCAGGCGGGTAAGCAACTCCGACAGCTCTTCGTTCGAATCCACGTCCACGATGACGCAACCGGCGCGCCGACCGATCATCGCGCCGCCGGCCAGGACCTTGCCGTTGTTCTCCAGCTGCTTGATCGCTTGCCAAGTCGAGGCCACCATTCCGAGCCATTTCTCGGTTGGCAGGGACTCCTGGTCACGCAGCTCGCCCTTGATGAAGAACAGCATGGATCTTACCTCCTCCAGAGACGGTTTGGATTATACAGCGGCCCAGCTAACAGCCAATAGCTAAGAGCTAACGGCTGTTATAGAATGAGCCTCACATTCAAGAAGGACGGTCGATTGCGCGCATTCGAACACCACGCCCCGACAAGCCTGGCCGAGGCGACATCGCTGCTGCAACAGCACGGCGAAGGCGCGCGCCCGCTTGCCGGTGGCACCGACCTCGTCGTGCAGATGATGGAGAACACCACCAAGTTCGCGGCTCCAACACACTTAGTCAGCCTGCTGCGCGTGCCAGAGTTAAGCGGGATCGAGTTCAGCGAGGGCGAGGGGCTCCGCATCGGCGCCGGCGTAACTATGACGGAAGTGGCTGAGTCACCTGTGATCCGGGAGCGGTACTCGGCCATCGCCGAAGGGGCTGGGCTCGTCGGTTCGTATCAGACGATGAATATGGCAACGGTCGGCGGAAATTTGTGCAACGCTGCCCCCTCGGCTGACATCGCGCCGCCGCTGTTGGCGTTCGAGGCGGAGGCCGTGATCATCCGTCCGTCAGGCCAGCGGTCTGTGGCGCTAGAGCAGTTCTTTGCCGGTCCCGGAAAGACCGTGCTGGACGACGGCGAACTGCTGGTGGAGGTTCGCGTGCCCGTTCCGCCTGCGAATACCGGCAGCGCCTACACGCGACACACGCCCCGCAAGCAGATGGACATCGCCGTGGTTGGCGTGGGCGTCCTGCTCACGCTCGCGGGCGAACGCATCGAACGAGCTCGCATTGCGCTGGGCGCGGTGGCGGCCACGCCGGTGCGGGCCCGGCAAGCGGAGGTTGCTCTCAAAGGACAGACGTTTTCGGATGACGTACTGACGCGAGCAGCCGAGGCGGCCGCCGCCGAAGCGAGCCCCATTTCGGACGTGCGCGGCTCGGCGGAGTTCCGGCGACACATCGTGCGCGTAACGACGGAGCGCATGCTTCGGGAGGCGGCGTCGCGGATCAAGGCCAAGGGTGCCTAGGGCGCCGAGGGTCACTGCACGAGAAATCTACCGTGCGCTAATTCGAGCAGGCTGGTACGAAGAGCGAAGTAGAGGGAGCCACCGAATATTGAGACACCCAGACAAGCCGGGCACCCGCATCACGATCGCAATGCATTCGCGCCGCACAGTTCTTCCCAAGACTCTCGACAGAATCCTAGAGCAGGCGGCCCTCAGCGAAGACGAGTTTCGGAAGCTACTATAAACCCATGCGCGAGTACACTGTCATCCTTGACCCTGATCCGGAAGGCCGAGGTTTCACCGTGACCGTTCCGGCACTCCCGGGCTGCATCACGGAAGGCCGAACTCGAGAGGAATCTGTCGCTAACGCAAGAGAGGCCATCCTCTTGTATCTTGAGAGTCTGCTGGCTGATGGCGAACCAATACCCGAGGACCTGCCGCAAGCAGAAGTGTTGAAAGTAGCGGTCTAAGTTAAAGCGCATGACCAAACAACTCATCACTGTCGCCGTCAACGGACAGCGACACGAAGTCGCCGTCGAGCCACGTTGGACGCTGCTGGAGATGGTCCGCGAGGAGCTGCGCCTGACGGGAGCAAAGGAAGGGTGCGGGACCGGCGACTGCGGCGCTTGCTCCATGATCGTGGACGGCCGGCCGATCACCTCGTGCCTGATGCTGGCCGCGCAGGCAGACGGCCGCGACGTAGAGACCATCGAGGGGCTGGCGAAAAACGGACAGCTACACCCGGTGCAGCAGGCCTTCATCGACGCCGGCGGCGTCCAGTGCGGCTTCTGCACGCCCGGGATGATCATGGCGGCGAAAGCGCTGCTCGACCGCAACCGATCGCCGACACTCGAAGAGGTGCGCGAGGGGCTGGCGGGCAATCTCTGCCGCTGCACCGGCTACGCGAAGATCTACGAGGCGGTGCTAATGGCCGCAAATCGAAGTACGAAGGCATGAATTTAGCCGGGTACCTTCAGGTGCCCGCCCGGCGGCTTCAGGCGCCGCGGAGGTAACTGAGATGGCGCAGGAAACGAAGATTCGCGAAGAGGAGCGGGAGCACGAATATCGCAACGTCGGTAAGCCATTGAAACGCATCGATGGGGTGGGGAAGGTGACAGGCGAGACCATATACGCGGACGATATGCAACTGCCGCGCATGCTGCACGCGAAAGTGCTCGGGTCGCCCTACGCGCATGCACGCATCGTGTCCATTGACACGTCCAAGGCGCGCATTCATCCGGGGGTCGAGGCGGTCTTCACTGCCGCGGACCTCCCGGAGTACAAGAAGAACCCCTCGAACCGGCGCGGCCTCATCTTCCCGGACGAAGAGGTGCTATTCCACGGCCAGCCCGTCGCTGCCGCGCTCGCGAGCGACCCACACGTCGCGGAGGAGGCGCTATCGCTGATCGAGGTCAAGTACGAGGCGCTACCGCCGGTAGTCGATCCTATCGCGGCGATGGACGAAGGCTCGCCGCTCGTACGCTCCCCGATCATAGACGTGGACCGCTCCGAGGAGCGCGGGCATCTGACGGTCGAGGTTGAGCAGAAGGAGGCCGAGGGGAAGCCCACAAACATCGCCTCGCAGATGAACTTCAAGCGCGGCGACATCGAGGCCGGGTTCGCCGAGGCGGATATCGTCATCGAGAACACCTGGCGTTCCGCCGTTGTACACCAGAGCTATATCGAGCCGCACTCCACGATCGCCGACTACGACAACTCGGGTGAGCTGTCGGTCTGGACGAGCTCGCAGGCGCCGTTCTACATCCGCGATGAGCTGTCACAGACGTTGGGTCTGCCGGAGAACAAGATACGCGTCACGGCAACGGAGGTCGGCGGCGGCTTCGGCGGCAAGATCTATCTCCAGGAGCTGATGGTCGCCGCGCTGGCGATGGCACTGCGCCGGCCGGTGAAGTACATCATGAGCCGCAAGGAAGATATGCTGGCCGCCACGCCGGCTCCTCAGGCGATCATCGACCTTAAAACAGGGATGAAGCGCGACGGGAAGCTGACTGCCCTCAAGTCCCGCGTCGTGTACGACTCAGGCGCTTTCCCCGGCGCGCCGATGCTCCCCGGCTGCCTGCTGATCGGTGGCTACTACAAGTGCGAGACCCTCGAGATCCAGGGCTACGAAGTGTTGACGAACAAGGTCAGCGTCGGCGCGTTACGGGCGCCGGGCGCGCACAACGTGACCTTTGCGATCGAGAGCCACATGGACATGATGTCGCGAGAGCTTGGCCTCGATCCGATCGAGGTCCGCCTGAAGAACGCCGTCGAGGAGGGCGACCCGCTGCCAAGCGGGCAGCCGTACCCCCGCATCGGCCTCAAGCAGTGCCTCGATGCGATCGCGGAGAGCGAGGTCTGGAACCGGCGCTCGCAGACCAAAGCGCATCCAAACCGGGGTGTCGGCCTCGCGATTGGAGGCTGGCTGGGCGGCCTGCAGCCGGCGAGCGCCATCGTCTGCCTGAACAGCGACGGCACCATCAACGTGACGGTAGGCTCCGCCGACATCACGGGGACGAACACGTCATTCGCTCAGATTACCGCCGAGGTGCTCAATGTGCCGCTCGAAATGGTCAACGTGACGACGGGCGACACACGCACGGCCCCGTACGCCGGCATGAGCGCCGGCAGCAAGACGACGTACACCGTCGGGCGCGCGGTGAAGCTGGCGGCGGAGGACGCGCGCCAGCAGATGCTGGAGATCGCGGCCAAGCGATTCGAGGCGGCGCCCGAAGAGCTGGAGATGGCGGACGGCGTCGTGCGGCTGAACGGCTCCGAGGAGAAGACGCTGACGTTCCAGCGGCTCGGCCGTCTGAGCACCAACTTTGCCGCTCCGTTCCCGGCTGTCGTCGGCCGCGGCGCGATCACAACACGAAAGATGGCGCCCGGGTTCACGGCGCAGGTCGCCGAAGTCGAGGTCGATCCGGAAACGGGCGAAGTCACGCTGCTGGGGTTCGCGATCTCACAGGACGCGGGCTTCGCCATCAACCCACTCTCGGTCGCGGGCCAGATGCAGGGCGGCGCCAGCCAGGGGATCGGCATCGCCTTGAGCGAGGAGATGCTCTATGACGAGCAGGGACGCCTGGTCAACGGCAACCTCCTCGACTACCGCATGCCCACAACCCGCGACCTCCCGCCGATCGAGGCGATCATCGTCGAGGTTCCCTCGGAGGAGGGCCCCTACGGCGCGCGCATCGTCGGCGAGCCGTCTATCGTCGCGGGCGCCGCGGCCGTGGCGAACGCTGTCGCCGATGCGGTCGGCGTACGCATGACGGAGGTGCCGGTGACGCCGGAACGCCTGCTGCGCGCGATGGGGAAGCTTTGATGGCGAAGATCACTTCCCTCCTCTTCATCGTGCCCGCTCGCGACGTGGAGAAGTCGGCTCGCTTCTACTGTGACGCCTTCGACCTCACGGAAGTCTATCGGGGCGACGACATCCTCTTCGTGGGCCTGCCCGGGACCGATACTGCCGTCGGGATTCTGCGCGACCCCGCCGCGGCGGGCAGTGGGCCGCAGCACGTCGGCTTCGATCTCGATCATGCAATCAACCTTGACGATGCTGTCAGCGACGTGCAGCGCGCTGGCGGCAATGTCCTCGAGCGCGGCGAGCACGCGCCCGGCGTGCCCTTCGCCCGCATAGCCGATCCCGACGGTAATGTTCTTGAGATTTAGCCGTTCCATCAGTGAGGTAGAAGGATGAAGCCAACCAGGGAGCAATTGCAGCAACGCTATCGCGAGGCGCTCGAACGGTCCCTGGAGGCCTACGCGCGCCTCGACGAGAAGGAGTGGGCAAAGAAGGCATCCGACCACTGGACGGCCAAGGAACACCTCGCTCACCTGACATCGGGCGCTGAGGATGAATTACTGGTCGTCACGCGCCAGCAACTCGCCGGCGAACCCATGAAGGTTGACGGCTTCGAGACGCGGGAAGACGCGATCGAATTCAACCGCCAGGGCGTGGCAAGGGTGGTCGGCCTGTCAGCGCCTGAGTTGCTAGCCCGCATGAAGTCCGCGTACGAAGGGCATATCTCTATGATGGATGGCCTCACGGAGGAGGAACTCGACAAGCCGGCGATGAACCCGAACTGGGATCGCCCGGGAACGATGCGCGACCTTTTCTCCGCCGGTTACGGGTTTCTGGCGCAGCAATACCCGCAGATCCGCCGGGTAGCGAAGAGGAAGCTGCCGCACTGGGTGGACGGCGGGCCACCGGAACGTATCAATTTTCATCTCGACCGGGTTTTCAATTACATGCCCCTTATCTTCCGCAGCGATCGGGCGGAGGACATGCAGGCGATCTATCTGTTCACGATCGAAGGCCCGGGCGGGGGCGAATGGCGTCTCAAGATGTCCAACGGAAGGGCCGAATGCGAAGACGGGGCCGGGTTTGAGCACGACGTCGAAATTAAGACCAAGCCAGAACACTGGATGGACTTAGGCTCCGGCGATCTCAACCCGCCGATGGCGATCATGACGCGCAAGGTGAAGCTTGGTGGCAACGCGGGGCTGGCGATGAAGCTAAGCGGGCTTTTCGGGGACGGGGAGTAAACGCTCACCGGTGACCGTCGCGGCGATACTGCTGGCGGGTGGCGAGTCCAGCCGCATGGGCCGGCCGAAGGCCCTGCTCGAGTGGGCTGATACCACGCTCATCGAGTACCAAATCGAAGAGTTGCGCCAGCCACCCGTCGAGCGGATCGTGGTTGTCCTCGGGCACGAGGCCGAGCGCGTACGGCCGGTAGTCGAGCGAGCAGGCGGCGAGGCGCTGATGAACGAGCTGTACAAGAGGGGACGCGCTTCATCGCTGCGGATGGGCGCTCGAGCGCTGCCGGACCATACCCGATCCATCGTCATCCTCGATGTCGACCAGCCGCGGCCGCGGGTCGTCATCCAGCGTCTGATCGAGAACCACGTCCGGGCGTCCAACCTCATAACCGTGCCTACTTTCGAAGGGAAGCGTGGGCATCCGACTGTGGTCGACGGCTGGCTGCTGCCGGAATTGCGGGGGGTACGCGAGAGAACAGAGGGTCTGCGCGGTTTCCTCGATCGCCACGGGGCGGACATAGTGGAGGCGCCGTTCGATTCGGAGGTCGTGCTGCTGGGGATGAACACCCCGGCGGAGTACGAAAGCGTGAAACGCCGCTATTTCGAAGGGGTGGCCCGATGAAAGAGGACATAGGGCTCTACGAGATCCTCTCCCACGTCTCGATGCCGGAGTGCAGCATTCGCATCATCCGCATGCTGGAACAGGAGCGCGTGGCAGCGCACTACCACGAGAACTGCGCGCAGATCTACACGGTCCTCGAGCACGAAGTCGAGGCGCGCGTCGGCGACCATACCCTCCGCCTGCGGCCCTACGAGACCGTCCGCATCGAGAAGGGCGTCGTTCACAGCGTCCGCACCCTCCGCGGCGAGGCGCTCGTGCTCAGCCTCTCGATCCCGCCGCTGGACCCGGACGACCAGCACCCGGCGGAGTGACGCGCGCGGGAACAGCGAGAGCTGGGCACGCCCGCTGGACCGTATTTGTCGCGATTGACCTCCCCGACTGACGCTGATATTATGGTAATCTC
>CAYZLC010000022.1:7573-15337 GCA_964479365.1 uncultured Dehalococcoidia bacterium | reverse complement strand
GACCCGCTTCGTCAGCGTGAATGGTAGCCTTCTGGCGTGTCGCGCAGGCCTCAAGCCCTCCACCCACGAACGAGCCGGTGCTTCTGCCGGTAGCGACAGCTCTCAGACCTGCCCGTCTCAGGCACACCCGCTGGTATTCGCACCTCAACCCCGCCCCAAGGAGCTCTCATGACCCTCGAAACGCCGGAAATCCCTGCCCTCAGCGTCCGCCCGATCAAGATCGAGGAAGAGATGCGCTCCTCCTACCTCGATTACGCCATGTCCGTCATCGTCGCCCGCGCCCTGCCGGACATCCGCGACGGCCTCAAGCCCGTTCAGCGCCGCATCCTCTACGCCATGCATCAGATGGGCTTGACCCCGGGCTCCAGGTATCGAAAGTGCGCCGGTATCGTCGGTGAGGTCCTCAAGAGTTATCACCCCCACGGTGACGCCCCCGTCTACGACGCGCTGGTGAGACTTGTACAATCTTTCTCCATGCGCTACCCCCTGGTCGATGGCCAGGGTAACTTCGGCTCGGTAGACGGGGACCCGCCTGCGGCCTATCGCTACACGGAGGCTCGGCTCACGCGCATCGCCGCCGAGCTGCTTGCCGACATCGACAAGAACACCGTCGACTTCTTCCCCAACTTCGATGACGAGCTCAAGGAGCCGAGCCCTCTTCCCGCCCGGCTCCCGAACCTGCTCGCCAACGGCGCTTCCGGTATCGCCGTCGGCATGGCCACAAATATCCCCCCGCACAACCTCGGCGAGCTGTGCGACGCCGTCGCCGTTCTCATCGATAACCCCGAGGCCACGATGGAGGAGCTTGCGGAAATCGTCAGGGGCCCGGACTTCCCCACAGGCGGCAGCATCTTCCGCTACGAGACAGTGCGACTACCCTCTAGCAATGGCGAAGGCCCCAGCTCCGAGCGCCGCGATGCGATTCGCGCCGCGTTCGAGGGACGAGGCCGCATTGTGACCCGCGCTCGCGTCCACATCGAAGAGATGGCCAAGGGCAACCGCAATCAGATCATCGTCACCGAGCTGCCCTACCAGACGAACAAGGCCACCCTCGTCGAAAAGATCGCCGACCTCGCCCGCGCCAAACGCATCGAGGGCATCGCCGACCTCCGTGACGAGTCGGACCGCCACGGCATGCGCATCGTCATCGAGTTGAAGCGCGAGGCGCAACCAAGGCAGCTCCTGAACGCTCTCTACAAGCACACCGCTATGCAGTCCACCTTCGCGGTCAACATGCTGGCTCTCGTCGATAAGCAGCCGCGCACCGTCAGCCTCAAGAAGATCCTCGAGTCCTACATCAACCATCGCCGCGACGTAATCCGCCGCCGCTCCGAGTATGACCTCGAGAAGGCCCAGGAGCGCGCGCATATCCTCGAGGGCCTCCTCAGGGCGATCGATATGCTCGACGCTGTCATCAGGACCATTCGCGGCGCTCCCTCCGCCGAGGAGGCGAAGCAGCTTCTCTTGCGCACCCCGTTCACTCTCAGCGACCGCCAGGCGCAGGCGGTCCTCGACATGCAACTCCGCCGTCTCGCGAAGCTCGAACGCGACAAGATACAGGACGAGTACAAGGAGCTGATCGGGCAGATCTCCTACCTCGAGGACCTGCTCGCCAACCCGCGCAAGATCGACTCCCTGGTCAAAGACGACGCCGTCGACCTCAAGAAGACGTACGGCGACGAACGGCGCACGATCATCATGGACCAGGAGCCCGAGGGCTTCTCGGAAGAGGACATGGTGGCCCACCAGGAGGTCGTCGTCAGCCTCTCCACTCGCGGCTTCATCAAGCGCCTGCCGCTCAGCACCTATCGCGCGCAGCGCCGCGGCGGCGTCGGGGTCATCGGCATGAAGACTCGCGAGGCCGACGCCGTGCGCCACCTCGTCGTCGCCGACACGCACGACAAGCTCATCTTCTTCACGGACCGCGGTCGCTGCTTCCAGGTCAAGACGTACGAAGTGACGGACGAGTCGCGTCAGGCGAGGGGCGAATCGATCATGCAGCTCATCCAGTTGGACCAGAAGGAGCGCATCACGGCCGTCGTTCGCGTCCCGCGGGAGATGGACCACGACTACATGGTCATGGCCACCAAGCTGGGCGAGGTCAAGAAGACCCCGCTTAAGAACTTCGCCAACGTGCGCCGCGACGGCCTCAACGCCATGGACCTCGAAGCCGCCGACGAGCTCGTGTCGGCGAAACTGGCGACCGATGAAGACGACTCCATCGTCGTCTCCGCCCGCGGGCAGTCGGTCCGCTTCCCCGTCAAGCTGCTCCGCTCGGCGTCGCGGCTATCCGGCGGCGTGAGGGGCATCCGGCTCGCCGCCGGCGATCGCGTTATAGGCATGGAGATCGCCAGCGCCGCCGAGGCCCTGCTCGTCGTCAGTGACTTCGGATTCGGCAAGCGCACCATCGCCGAGGAATACCCGCGGCACGGCCGTGGCGGTCAGGGCGTAAGGACGTTCAAGACCAACCCCAAGACCGGCGAGCTCATGGCCGCCCGCATGGTGGACCCCACTCACGAGCTGATCCTCATCTCTGAAGGCGGCATCATTCTCCGCACACCCGTCGAGCACATCTCACGCCAGTTGCGCTCCACTCAGGGCGTCACCCTCATGGACGTCGAGGGCGACCGCGTCGCTGCCGTTGCCGTCATCGACATGGAGCGCGAGTACGACACACCCGAGGCGCTGCCCACGGGCGCGACGGTCGGGGGCGAGCAGATAGAGATGGAGTTGCAACCAAAGACGCAAGCTGCCCGCAAGTCCGCCGCGAAGACGCCAGGCGGCCCAAAGGGGTCTGCCAAGCCGGCAGCGGCCCCCAAGGCCTCGGCCAAGCCTGTGGACGGTGCGAAGCCCAAGAAAGCTCGGCCCGACGCCGGGGGCGGAAAGCAACCGCCGCGCGGCAACGGTAAGTAAGCGGGCGATGGCTGGAATCGCCGATCGCCTGCGTGAGCTCAATATCGAGTTGCCCGCCCCGCGCTCGTACGGCAAATACGCCGGTGCGGCCCGCGCAGGCGACCTCGTCTTCGTCTCGGGCGCCGGGCCCATCAGTGCTGACGGCATAGTCACCGGCAAGGTCGGCGCCGACCTCGATATACCGGCGGCCCAAGAAGCGGCCAGACTCTGCGTCATCAACGGCTTGAGCGCGCTCCAGGAGGAGATCGGTGATCTAGATAACGTTGGCCGCGTCGTCAAGCTCCTCGGCTTCGTCAACAGTGCCCCCGGGTTCAATCAGCAGCACGTCGTGATGGACGGCGCCTCAGGGTTGCTTCTGGAGCTGTTCGGCGACAGGGGTATACACGCGCGCAGCTCCGTCGGCATGGCAGAGCTGCCCATGAACATCGCCGTTGAGGTCGAGATGATCGTCGAGGCACGTGGGGGAGATCGTAAAGCGCCGCGCCTCTGACCGTATCTCCCAGTTCGATCACATTCGTGAGCGGATGGAGCATGCGCGACAGCGCGTCATCGGCGCCCCCGGCAGCCCGCGCTTCTCCACCCCTTTCATGGAACCCTCCGTCGATGTTTACGAAACGGACGACGAGGTCGTAATCATCGCGGAGATCGCGGGCATCAGCCGCGAGGACGTGGAGTTAGAGGTAGAAGGCTCTACCTTGTTCTTCCGGGGCGAACGAAAGTCCGCGCGCGAAGGCCCCAAACGCGACAACCGCCAGATTGAAATCATCCGCGGCCCATTCTTTCGTGAGCTTTTGTTGCCGACAAAAGTTAACCGAGACGCTGCTGAGACCGTCTATAAGGATGGAATGCTGCAAATCACGTTGCCCAAGGCATCACCGGCGCGCACCGGCGCTTAAAACTACCGGTACGCTAACAGGCATCCCCGCAGCACCTGAATGGAGCAAACCTCCATGGAACATACGGAGACTCGGCCACAAACGCGAAGCAAGGCGTCGCCTACGGCTCAGCCGCGGATTCCTGAAATCCTGCCGCTGATCCCCGGCGGCGGCACGGTCATGTACCCGCAGCAGCTGCTTCCCCTGTTGGCCACGGAAGAGCAGGACATCAAGGCCGTCGGCGAAGCAGCCGCCTCCGAGACCAAGATGGTGGGCGTCTTCACCCAACACCTGCTCGAAGATGAACGCTACGAAGGCGAGCTCTATCAGCATGGTACTGCCGCCACCATCGTGCGCATGGCCACGGCACCTGACGGCGCCGTCCACGCCATCCTCCAGGGCATAGGCCGCATCGAGCTGCTCGGCGTCGAGCAAAATGAGCCCTGGATCATGGGTCGCATCGCGCGCCTCAACGAGACCGTCGAACGCAGCGCGGGACTGGAATCGCTCATGAGCGATGTCCGCGACGGGTTCGTGCGTATCGTCACCCTCTCCGAGACGCTCCCGCAGGAGCTTGCCGCCGCCGTCAGCAACCTCGGCGACCCTTCCGCGCTCGCCGACTTCATCGCCGCCAACCTACAAATTCGGACCGAAGAGCGTTATGCGGTCCTCGAGGAGCTCAACGTCAACAAACGGCTCACCATGGTCCGCGATTACGTCTCCCATGAGATCGAGGTCCTCGAGGTGCAGTCCCAGATCCAGGCCGACGTCCGAGGAGAGCTGGACAAGCGTCAGCGCGAGTTCATCCTGCGCGAGCAGATGAAGGCCATCCAGAAGGAGCTGGGCGAAGGTGACATCACGCCGGAGCTGTCCGAGCTAAAGCAGCGCCTCACCCAGGCGAATCTCCCCGAAGCGGCCCAGCGAGAAGCCGACCGCGAACTGCAGCGCCTCACCACCATCCCCTCCATCTCACCCGAGTACCAGGTAGCCCGGACCTATCTCGAATGGCTGGCGGATCTGCCGTGGCAGACGAGCACCGAGGACCTGCTCGACATTATCGGCGCCGAAGAGGTCCTCAACGAGGACCACTATGGCCTCGACAAGGTCAAACGGCGCATCCTGGACTTCCTGGCCGTGATCAAGCTTCGCCAGGGCGAAACGCGCGGTCCCATCCTCTGCTTCGCCGGCCCGCCCGGCACCGGCAAGACCTCCCTCGGCCAGTCCATTGCCCGCGCCCTCGGCCGCAAGTTCATCCGCATGTCCCTCGGCGGCATCCGCGACGAGGCGGAGATTCGAGGCCACCGCAGGACTTACGTCGGCTCCATGCCCGGCCGCATCATCCAGGAGATCAAGCGCTGTGGCTCCCGCAACCCGCTCTTCATGCTGGATGAAGTCGACAAGCTCGGCGTCGATTTTCGCGGTGACCCTGCTTCCGCTCTCCTCGAAGTACTGGACCCGGCCCAGAATTCAACCTTCACCGACCACTATCTCGATATCCCCTTCGATCTCTCGCGCGTCTTCTTCGTCGCGACGGCCAACTTGATGGACACTATCCCAGGGCCGCTACGCGACCGTATGGAGATCATCGAGCTACCAGGCTACACCGAGCGCGAGAAGATGGAGATCGGCCGCCGCTACCTGCTGCCGAGACAGCTTGACGAGAACGGCATCCCGTCCGGCGCCCTGCACGTGACCGAAGGCGCCATCACGGAGATCATCCGCGCTTACACGCGAGAAGCCGGCGTCCGGAACCTCGAACGCGAGCTCGGAAGCGTCTGCCGCGCTGTCGCCCGCCGCGTCGTCTCCGGAAATACCGACCCCCTAACCATCGACGATGCCAACCTCGACGATTTCCTCGGCCCTCCGCGC
Source organism: uncultured Dehalococcoidia bacterium (assembly GCA_964479365.1). Lineage (GTDB taxonomy): Bacteria > Chloroflexota > Dehalococcoidia > SM23-28-2 > RBG-16-64-32 > CF-163. The sequence continues at coordinate 9,680 of CAYZLC010000022.1, read as the reverse complement.
TTCCGCTGGGAGCTCGCCGCCGAAGCCGACGAAGTCGGCGTCGCCACGGGCCTCGCCGCCACCATGACCGGCGGCGACGTACTCTTCGTCGAAGCCACCACCGTACCGGGCCGCGGTCGTCTGATCCTCACCGGAAAGCTGGGGGAGGTCATGCAGGAGTCCGCACAGGCAGCGCTCACCTACGCCCGCTCACGCGCCGCCACCCTCGATATCGCTGCCTCCGCCTTCGACAAGTACGACATCCACATCCACGTCCCCGCCGGCGCGATCCCCAAGGACGGTCCCTCCGCAGGCGTGACAATGGCCACCGCCCTCGTCTCCGCCCTTAGCCGCCGCCCCATCCGCAAGGAAGTCGCCATGACCGGCGAGATCACGCTGCGCGGCAAAGTGCTTCCCGTCGGCTCCATCCGCGACAAGGTGCTCGCCGCTCACCGCGCCGGCAGCAAGCAGATCGTGATGCCCCGCGATAACGAGAACGAGCTCGCTGAGGTCCCCGAAGACGTCCGCCGTGAGCTAGAGTTCGTCCTCGTCGAACACGTTGACGAGGTCCTCAACGCCGCCCTCCATCCCGAAAAAACGCAGGACCGCCCTAAACTCGCCGCCGTCAGCGGCTAACCCGCCGATCCGTTCAGCCTGCGGAATCGAAGGATCGCCCGAACGCCAGCGCAGGCTGAGGAACCGAAGCCGGAGGCACAAGCAGAACAGACCGCGTCGGTCAGGTTTGCAGGTTTGCAGCTTCGCCAGGTTGCGGGTTTCGGAGGGTGTGCCCTTGCTCCTAATACCCCCGCGCCGGGTCAACCACGTTCCGCAACGCCTCCGCGGACACGTACCGACGCAGGTTATCGCAGAACAGTTCCACCGCCCGCTCCATGTAGCGCGGCGTTCCGCCACTGATATGCGGCGTCACGATAACATTATCCATCCCCCACAGCTCGCTCTCCCCCGAAAGCGGCTCCTGTTGGAACACATCCAGCGCCGCCCCCGCGATCCAGCCCTCCTTCAGCGCGCGTACCAGCGCTGCTTCATCGATGATCGCCCCGCGCCCGATGTTCACGATCACGGCGCCCGGCTTCATCGCCCGCAGCTCCGCCTCGCCGATTAGCCCGCGGGTCTCCTCCGTCAAGGGCAGCGCCACCACAACGTAATCACTCTCCGCCAGGAGGTACGGCGATTCATCCGGGCCCAACACCTCATCCGCACCCATTACCCCTGACCCTTCACCCTTCACCCGCCCCACCGCTGATCGCCGCAGCGCCAGCACGCGCATCCCCAGAGCCTGAGAAAGCTGTACCACCCTCGCTCCGATCGCCCCCATACCCAGCACGCCGACCGTCTTCGCCTCCACCTCCTCCGGCCAGTAAGGGCGCCACGCCCGCTCCTGCTGCGCCCTCATTGCCCGCGGCAGACCCTTCGCGAACGCCAGTATCGCCCCGATCACGAACTCGCTTATCGGCACCGCATGGATGCCGCTCGCCGTCGTCACGGTCACGTGCGATCGGACCACCGGCGCATCAAGTAGGCGGTCCACGCCCGCGCTTGTAAGCTGTAGCCACTTCAGCCGCGCCGCCCGCTCGACGATGTCGTCCGGCACGATCGGATTCGAGAGCAGGACCTCCGTCCCCCGCAGGATTGGCTCCAGCCGCTCGCGCGCCTCCTCCTCGCTCTCATCCTCCGCCCGCGGCGGCTCCGGGTAGCCTGCCCACAGCGGCCGCCCATCCCGGTACACGCGCCGTTGGGCCCGCGTCAGCACCGTCACCTCCAGTCGTTGATCGGCGTTGCGGACCATCTCCTGAAGCTCATCCGCCACCGGCAGCGCCAGTGTCACCTTCACAATGTGATCAGGCATGTCGATTTGCGCATTATACGGCACAACGCCCGTGTAGAGACGCCTCAGCGGAACCCCTGGGACATCGGCAAGGTAAGAATAACCCGACGACCACCCGGCAGAGAACAACGACTGGGCGTCTCGACCTCCAGCGTCTGATACGATCTGCTGCGGCGAATCCGCTGGCGGAGGGGGTGGGATTCGAACCCACGGTACCCGTGAGGGTACACACGCTTTCCAGGCGTGCCCAATCGTCCACTCTGGCACCCCTCCGGGAAACGT
>CAYZLC010000022.1:0-7563 GCA_964479365.1 uncultured Dehalococcoidia bacterium | reverse complement strand
GGGGGTGGGATTCGACCCCACGGTACCGCAAGGCGGTACAACGGTTTTCGAGACCGCCCCGATCAACCACTCCGGCACCCCTCCGCAGAAATGGTAGCACTTGGGCTGTGGCCTGCCCACCGGGGCGGTCTACTTCCCCTCTTCCCCCACCTTCCGCCGCGCCGTCTTCTCATATCGCGCCAGCAGCTCGGCTTCCGTCTCCTTCTGCGCCTTCTTCGCCTCCCCCATCGCCTCGTTCATCTGCTCCTGCACCGACCGCAGCGCCCGCTTCATCACGCTAATGAGGTCGTGGTCCTCCTCGAACACCGCCGCCCCCCCCTCCACTGTCCCGGCAGCCCAATCCACGTGCCGCCCCTTCGAGCGGTCCGGCGCGAACAACAGCGCCCCAGCGAAGCCCACGCCGAACCCGATCGCCAGCCCCAGTACAAACCGCATCGCTATCCCTAATTGCCCTTCCGTAGGCGCCCAAGGCGCGAAAGCACCGCAATGAACTCCCTCGCCCCCGCGACTGTCGCGTACGTCCTGATGACTGGCATGATCGCGTAGTCCGAGACGAGCTCGACAGTCCCGCGCACGCTCTCAGACGTCTGCTGCACACTCTCCAGTGTCGGCTGAACGTTGGTCTTGAGGAGCCGCCGCGTGCGGTTGACGGTCATCGTACTGAGAACTCCGATGACGATCGTGAAGAAAATGATGAGTACGAAGGCGGCAGTGCCGGCAATGCAGTAGGCGATTACTGCGTAATCGACAACTTCTTCGAGCGACATCGGCATACCTCCGCTACACAGGGCGATGCAGTCAGTTTCGGCATTATAGCAGACGGCCACACCATTACAACTGCCCCACAATCGTCCCGCCCCCCAACACCCGCTCTCCATCGTAGAAAACAGCCGCCTGCCCGGGCGTCACCGCCCGCTGCGGCCGCTCAAACCGCACTTCTGCGCGCCCACCGTCGATGCGCAGCGCCGCGGGAACCGGCTGGCTCCCGTACCGGATTCGCACCTCAATATGGACCTCTCCGTCAGGTTTCTCTCCGCTCACGAACGAAATCCTCTCCGCGATCAGCCCTCCAGCCATCAATTCCTCGTTCTGCCCCACGATGACCGTATTCGTCCCGGCATCGAGATCGATGACGAAAAGCGGTTCGCCGGCCCCCTGCGCTGGAAGTCCGCGCCGCTGTCCGATCGTGTAGTTCACGATCCCATCATGCTCTCCGATCTCGGCGCCGGACCTGTCTACGATCGCCCCGGCGCGCGCCGGCACGCGCTCACGTACGAACGAGCGATAGTCGCCCGAGGGGATGAAGCAGATATCGGCGGAGTCCGGCTTGTCGGCGTTCGGCAGCGCCCATTCGTGTGCCAGGCGCCTGATCTCCGCCTTTGGCAGCTCGCCCACCGGGAACAGCGTCCGGCTCAGCTCCCGCTGCCCCAGGGTATATAGCACGTATGACTGGTCCTTCCCGGCATCCACGGCGCGGTGCAGCTCGAACCCATCTTCACTCCTTCGGACGCGGGCGTAATGGCCCGTCGCGAGATAGCCGGCATCCAGCGCCAGCGCGTGCTCCAGAAGCGGCCGGAACTTCACGCGCTCGTTGCAGGCGAGACACGGGTTCGGCGTCCGGCCCAGTGCGTACTCCCGCACGAAGTCATCCACCACACCCTCCTCGAACTCGCGCTCCAGGTTCAATACGTAGTGGCGAACACCCAACACGTCTGCCGCCGCCCGCGCGTCGTCCGTGTCCTCGACGGAGCAGCAGCGCTTGTGGTGACGCGAAGCCGCTGCGTCTTCCGCCGTCCACAATCGCATCGTGACACCCAGCACCTCATAGCCGGCTTCCACAAGGAGCCCGGCCGCTACCGAAGAGTCCACGCCGCCCGACATGGCGACGACAACACGCTGCTTGGCCATTCCGGTACAATGTTAACCTACGCTGAAAGACGCACCAAGAAGAAGGAACAACGGGTCTGGAACCAGACGAGCTAGCACGCAAGATAATCGACGCAGTCTCCGACAAACAGGCGGAGGACGTGCTCTTGCTGGACATCCGCAAAGTCGCGTCCTTCGCTGATTACTTTGTGATCGCCAGCGGCGCCACGGTTCGCCAGATCAAAGCCATCATCGACTCTGTCGAGGAGGCGGTGTCTGGTGACGGTCTGAAACCGATGGGCCGGGAAGGCGAACCCGACTCCGGCTGGGTCCTAATCGACTACGGCGACGTCATCGTCCACATCTTCGCTCCGGAAGAACGCGCCTTCTACGATCTCGAAGGGCTTTGGCACACGGCGACGCCCGTAGTCCGCATCCAGTAGAACGCCGCTCTACTCGAAACAACGCCGTTCGCCCTTGAATCGAAGGGCCGCTCCCGAAACGTCAGCGCCGGCTGAGGCACCGAAGCCGGAGCGCGAACCTCCTCGCTCTACCTAGGCTGCGACAGCGGCTGGGATGAGCGAGCCGTCCGGGTTCATCGTGTAGGGCACTGCGCCCTCCGAAATATACGAGGGCAGCTCGTCGCCCACCTGGAGCACAGAGCCCTCTGGAAGGTCCCAACTCTCGCGAGCCGCGCGCTTGACCGCGGCCCGGCTCTCGAGGCCAAGAGAGGCGTAGGTGGGATTGAGCACTTCGGTGATCACCGCCCTGGCGGAGTCGATCCCCGTTGCAAGCACCGCAGCGATGAACACCTCCGCGTTCGGCAGCTTGACAATCGGCATCCGGTAGCGTTCGTACACATCCCACATCGCCTGGAGCGCCTTCTCCGGCCAGAAGCGCAGAAATACGCGCGTGATCTCCCTGAAGACGCCTTCATGAAACCCTTCGTCAACGGAGAGCGTGCGCGCAACGCCCGCGATCGCCGGATAAACCGGCCTCTCGTTGCTGTCCCGCGGGCAGCCGTACTCTTCCCACAACCGTTTCTGCAGGCCCTGGTAGTTCCGCTTCGTCTGGCGCTCCTGCGCTATCGCGTAGGCCGCACCGCGCTCAGGTGTCGGCTCGACGCCCGTCTGCCGCTCGAACGTCCAGACGTCCTGACTGCACTCGTAGTAGTACTCGTCCATTTGTTTCTGCGTGTAGAGACCGGAATCCACCAGGCAGAACCAGAGCGCCCTGCTGTGACGCGTCTCATCAGAGACCCACTGCGTGTAGATCTGGCCCGTGGCGGTGCTCTCGCCGGTGGCATACGTAGCCCAGAGAGCATAGTCCTCGATGAACGACTCGACACCGAAGTCCCCCAACAATATCTCGCGTGACTCCGCACTTACTGAGGCGCCATAGCGGCCCATCTCCGACCGTTCCGGCAGGTGCTTCGCCACCCACTTCGGGCCTCTAGCGAAGTAGCGAGTGTACACCTCCGCCACTCCCTTTTCGATCTCAATTCGCCTGCCTTCTTGCGTCCACGGGTTCGTCATCTGATAAACCATCAGTCCGCCTTACTCCTCTCGTTGTCCTCTTCTGGCTCGTCCGCTTTCTCGTCGCCATCCTGCGCGCCGTCACGACCGTCGCGCCCCGCGCTTGGCCGCCGGCCGAACTGCCGCATCGCCTCTCCCATCTCCTTAAGACGCGCGTCCACACGTGAATTGATACTTCCCTCTGGATAGGAACCGTCGTCCGCTCGTTCCCCGGCGGGCGCTCCCGTCAGCAGCTCAATCGCCTGGTCAACCGTCTCGACAGCGTAGATCTGGAAGCTTCCCGCGCTAACGGACTCCACTACGTCCTTACGCAGCATCAGGTTGTGGCGGTTCCGAGTCGGTGCCACCACTCCCTGCCTGCCGCTCAATCCGCCCGCCTTACATATGTCGTGGAACCCTTCGATCTTCTGGTTCAGCCCACCGATCGGCTGTACCTCTCCCTTCTGGTTCACCGAGCCTGTCACTGCCAACTCCTGGCGAATCGGCGCATCTGCCAGGCTCGACAGGATGGCGCAAAGCTCAGCCAGCGAAGCGCTGTCACCTTCGACGGCGTCGTAGCCCTGCTCGAACGAGATGCTGGCGGATAGCGATAGCGGCTTGTCTTGCGCGTACTTCCAGCCCAGGTATCCGCTCAGGATCAACACTCCCTTGTCATGAATCTTCCCGCTCAGTTGCGACTCCCGGTCGATACTAGTAACGCCGCGCTGCCCCATGAAGGTGCGCGCTGTGATTCGTGAAGGCCGTCCGAAACTGAAGTCCCCGAAATCGTGTACCGCCAGCCCGTTGACCTGTCCGCTGACCGCTCCCTCAAGGTCCACGATGATCACGCCGCGCCGGATCATCTCCCGGATCCGCTCTTCAACCATGTTCAGCCGGTACACTCTCTCGTTGATGGCCTGGTCCACGTGTTCCGCCTTGACTCGCTGCGCGCCCGCGGCCCCCGCCCAGTAGTCCGCCTCCACGATCAGGTCGCGCAGGCGACCGAAGCGCGCCGAAAGCTTCTCTTGATCATCTACCATCCGGCTCCCATACGCCACCACCTCGGCCACCGCGTCTCGCTCGAAGTGGCGAAGTCCTTCCCGCTCCGCGCAAGCACAGATGAAGCCGGCGTATGCCAGCGTGTTCTCCAGTGTGCGCTCGATCTGATAGTCGAAATCCGCCTTCACCTTGAACATCTCCCAGAACTCCTCGTCGTAAGCCGACAACACGAAATACGACATCGGATCGCCGGTCACAACGAGCTTCAGGTCCGCCGGAATCGGCTCCGGCCGCAGTGTCTGAGGCGTTAGCAAGCCGTACTGCTCCATCGGGTCTTCCAGCCGCACTTCCTTCGTCCGGATAACGCGCTTGAGGCCATCCCAGGCGCCGGGCTTGGCCATGATGTCCACCAGGTTCAAGATCAGGTACCCGCCGTTCGCGAGGTGGACCGACCCGGGCTTGAGCATCGTGTGATCGCTCAGATACGTCCCCAGATACGCTCTGCGATCGATACGGCCGAAAAGGTTCGACCAACTCGGGTTCGCCTCGACGATGATCGGCGGCCCCTTCGCCCCAGAATTATCGACGAAGACGTTGCAGCGAAAGGCCGCGAACGGGTCCGGCTGACCCGGCCCCGGCGGCTGACCTCCTTCCGGCAACGGCGCCTGCTCGCTCTGCACCCGGAGCATATCGGCACTCGCGAGGGTGAACTCCTTGAGCTGCTCCAGGAACCGCAAGACCTCGGCGTGTTCCTGATATCGCTTCCGCAACGCATCGAAAGCGCCGCTCATGACCCACGCCGCAATCTCACGGTCCAGCTGCCGCAGATGTTCGTTGACAGCCGTCTCTATCGCCCGCAGCCGCTCTCGGACCTGGTCGATAACCTCCGTGATCGGTTTCTGGCGTTCCTCGATCTCTCGCCGGCGGGAGGCGTCCAGCGCAGTAAACTCCTCCGGCGTCATCGCCTTCCCGTCCGCCGCCGGTATCAGGCTCACGCCCGCCGGCGAAAAGCGAAGCACGAACCCAGCCTCCTCCGCCTGCTTTTCGGCCTGCTCGATCAACGGCTGCGCCTCTTGCTGCCCCTTCTCAAGGACTTCCCGCCGCCGGTGTCCGTACTCCTCACTGGAGAAAGCGCGTGTCAGATTTGTGCGCACGGAGAACAGGAGCTCCTCCAGCTTTCCCTGCAGCTCCTTCCCCATACCTGCCGGTAGCCGCAGCGACCGTGGCCGGTCAGAATCGTCGAAGTTGTATACGTAGCACCAGTCCGGCGGAAGCTTCTCATGGTCCGCCGTGCGCTTTTGCTCGACGGCCCGCTGAATGTGCTCCAGGATGGCTGTAGCCTTGCCTGTGCCGGCGAGCCCAGTGACAAAGATGTTGTAGCCGGGCTTGTCCACGCCCAGACCGAACTGGAGCGAGCGCAGCGCCCTGTCCTGACCTATGAACTCTGTCAGCGGCAGAAGCTCATCCGTGCAATCAAACTGGAATGTGCTAGCGTCCTGTTCATGCCGGAGCTGCTCAACCGGTACGCGGAGGTTATCGGTTTCGATCACGAGCGATCGGCCGCTCAGTCCGGAGTCTCGAACACCCAGCGGTCCAGGTCCCGCGGGTAGCTGTGCACAGTGCTCTCACCGAAGAACAGCTCGGTCTCTCGCTTCGCCGAATCCAGCGAATCGGACCCGTGGATGAGATTGCGCCCCATCTCCACCGCCAGATCACCCCGGATCGTGCCTGCATCCGCCGCGGACGGGTTCGTCGCGCCCATCGTCCGGCGCACCACCTCGACGGCTGCTGTCCCTTCGAAAACCGCCGCGATAATCGGGCTCACCGTGATGTAGGCGATCAGCCCGTCGAAGAATCTCTTGCCTTCATGCTCTCCGTAGTGCCTGCGCGCCAGATCTTCATCCATCTGGAACAGACGCATCGCCACGACTCGCAAGCCGCGACGCTCCAGGCGCGAGATGATCTCGCCCGCAAGCCCCCGCTGCATCGCGTCTGGCTTGATCAAGACCAAAGTTCGCTCCATCGGCATCTCGCTCATTGTAACATTCGGCTAAGCGCGAGCCGATGGCGTCGCACCAGCTCACGGACAGGCGCGCTGGTCGCAATGACAGTCCCCTCCCTCCCTTACGCCTTCCTTCCTTCTTCCTCCTTCCTCCTTCGCGCCGTGCCCTGCGGGCCAATCGCCGGCGGCCGCAGATATACCGGTCGCAGCAACGCCGGTTCGGCCGTCTCTCCCGCCTTCAGACGCGCGAACCCCAGCTCTGCCAGGGCCCGTGCACGCCCCCCGTCCAGAGGTTCCCCTAGAATGACCTCGTGCCCTTTTAGCAGCGCAGCCAGCTTCTCGTCCACCTCCCCTACAACGACCGAGCCATCCTCAATCGCCCCCACCAACGCCTCCGGGGACGACAGCCTCGGTGGAGTCATCTCCCGCCATGGCTCGCCCCTGTAAGACGCCCAGGCCAACTCACCCCGACCCGCGCGATGGACGGCAACGATAGGCCCTCCACCCGCCGCGTGCGGGTACGCATCCAGCTCCAGCCGCCCGACGGCCAGCGCGGGTAACCCCAGCGCCCTCGCCAGCCCCTGTGCCACGCTGATCCCCACCCGCAACCCCGTGTACATTCCCGGACCGGCGCAGACGAAGACGGCTGTCAGATCGCGCTTGTGCGCACCACTCTGGGCAAGGAGCTCGTCAATCGCCGGCAGCAGCTCCACCGTGTGGTTCCGCCGGCATCGCCATGTCCTCTCAGCGACGCTGGTTCCCTCTCGCGACAGCGCCAGAGACGCAAGCTCCGACGCCGTGTCGATGGACAGCTCCATTACTCAGCCGGCGGGTCGTTCGTAGCGGCGACCTTTGGGGCGACGCCCGGCGTGGGGAGGTCGCCACGCATCGCCTCGACTAATCGACCCCCACGCTCTCCCTCGGGAGACACTCGCAGCGCCCGCGTCTCCTCGCCCGTGACCTCGAACTCGATCCGCACATGCTCGTCCGGCAGCACCCCTCCGCCCGCCCTTTCCGGCCACTCCACTACCAGCACGCCGTCCGCACTGATCTCATCCAGCGCCAGCTCCAGCACTTGCTCCGGTTCCTCCAGCCGGTAAAGGTCCGCATGGTACAACCTGACGCGCCCCGCGTACTCCCCCAGCAGCACAAACGACTTCGACGACACCGACCCCGCGAACC
>CAYZLC010000021.1:6562-15521 GCA_964479365.1 uncultured Dehalococcoidia bacterium | reverse complement strand
TCAGGCTCGTGGCTATACCGGCGACCTCAGGTGCATCCTCGATGTCAAAGTTGACGTTGACCCCAATGCCAACGAGTGCGAATTTGACGGACCGGTCCGCCGATTCTGTCTCGACCATCATGCCGGAAAGTTTGCGCCCGTTGATCAGGACATCGTTGGGCCACTTTATGCGAGGCACGAGTGCAGTCACGTCTTCAACAGCCATGGCCACGGCAAGCGGCGCTACGATGTTCAGCGAGCGCAATCGTTCCAGCGGCGGGCGCAGGACCACCGTGAGATAGAGGTTTTTCCCCGCCGGCGAGACCCACGAACGACCGAAGCGGCCGCGCCCCGCCTTCTGCTCTTCGGCGATTACGAGGGTGCCGGCGGAGGCATCCCCCTCAGCCTCGACGCGGGCGATGTCTTGCGTGGAAGTTGTGCTCGTGAGGTAGATGACGCGTCGCCCTAAGTAGCGCGTCTCAAGACGCTCCTCGAGGGCATGCAGATTCAGCCACATTGCGGCTCAAGCATAGGCGGAGGACAAAACAAAGAGCCAGCCCGAACGGGCTGGCTCTTTGCACTCGGCACGCAGGCCTGTCCTACGCGCCTTTCAGCAGTTACACCTTCGCCTCAGAGAGGTGAAGGTGTGAACGGACAGGCCTACGGCCAGAGCTCGTACTGTCGTCCATTCACATCACCTCCTTTCCTGCCATGCATGGTACCAAATGCTTTATAAGGCGACAAGGGGGCGCAAAGAGATATTCAGGAGAAATTATTAGAGACGCGGCTACCAAGCTATGCCCGGTAACCGAGGTCTCGCAGGACGCGACCCGCGACTTCAGGATCGTGGCATGGATAGACGGAGTCCGGTAGATGCACTTCTCGCTCGTGACCTTTTCCAGCCAGCAGAACCGCATCGCCGTCCACCGCCATCGCCAGTGCCTGTGCGATCGCCTCGCGGCGGTCGGGGATGAGAGCGAAGTCATGTCCGTCCCGCTTGCCGCTGAGCCGCAGGCCAGAAGCAATCTCGGCAATGATTGCAGAGCGGTCTTCGGAGTAGGGATTGTCATCCGTGACTATCGTGTAGTCAGCGCATTCAGCGGCCACTTGCCCCATTCGAAATCGACGGTCCTTATCCCGTTCTCCGATGCATCCGAAGACGGCGATGATGCGGCCCGCCGAACGTTCTCGCAGGAGTTCGAGAATTCTCTTGAGGGAGTCGGGCGAATGCGCAAAGTCCACGACGACGGTGAACGGATGCCCTCCATCCACAACTTCCATCCGTCCGGGAGCGCCCGGCCATGACTCCAATGCGGCAGCGACCGCGTCGGACTCAATTCCGGCGACCGAGGCCACAGCGACGGCAGCGAGGGCGTTATAGACATTGAACAAACCCGGCTTTCGCATCACGATTTCACGATGATCTCTGCCATTCGAGCGAAGCACAAACCGAGACGACCAACCTTCGGCGGGGAGGATGACGCCACGGAAATCGCCGGGTCGGTGAACACCATACGTAACGATCCGCGCTCCAGTCAGACTTCGGAAATACTGTGATGCGCCGTCGTCGGAGTTCAGGACCGTGGTCTTCTCGATCCCTTTCTGGGCGGAACCGTCCAGCATCGCGAACAACCGGCCCTTCGCAGTCATGTAATCTTCTACACTGCCGTGAAAGTCCATATGGTCCCGCGACAGGTTGGTGAATACGGCAACGTCAAACTCGCACTCATCGACACGGTGAAGCGCGAGGCCGTGGGATGTAGCCTCAATGACTGCCCAGCGGCACCCGGCACTGACCATCTCCCCAAGCATATGCTGCACCTCCGGCGCCTCCGGCGTCGTGAAGCGGCCGGTGTCCGGAAGCGGCGATTCGCCGATACGGCATTCCGCTGTACTGACGAGACCCGCCTTGCGCCCAGCGGCTGAGAGGACATGTGCGAGAAGATGAGACAGACTGGTCTTTCCGTCCGTGCCAGTGACACCGACTGTGAACAACTGTCGCGCCGGATAGCTCTCCACGGCCGCGGCAATGCGGGCCAAGGCGATGCGCGCGTCTGGGACCACGAGCACCCCTACTCCGTGATGAACAAGAACCGTACGCCACTTGCCCTCTGAACCGGCCTGGACGGCGACGGCTGATGCACCAGCTGCGATCGCAGCCTCAAGATAATCATGGCCATCCGAACTGAAGCCAGTGATGGCCACAAAGATTGATCCGTGCGTGATGGAGCGCGAATCGCTCGATGCGGATGACACTGTGGGATCGGCCGGAGGCCATAATATCGCGCCCGGGACCTCGCGGGCTAGATCAGATAGTCGCATCGCTGACAATGAGAACGGGCGGGATGCCGTCCTGGTTTCGCAAGGATATAGCCCAGCAGACCTATAGGCCGAGTTCTGTATCCCCGGCTGAGCGGGGACGGCGATCATCAATCTAGGGCGACAGTTGCCTGCCACCTCAAGCGGTCAACCCGAGGGTTTGGGCCGGGCGCCCTTAACACCCTCCTATTTGGCCTTGCTCCGCGCGGGGTTTAGACGGACTACGGCTCGCACCGCAACCGGTGGGCCCTTACCCCACCATTTCACCCTTGCCCCGACGAATCAGGGCGGTATGTTTCTGTGCCACTTTCCGTCCCCAGCGGCTTGCGCCGCTGAAGCCTGGGGGTTACCCAGCGCGCTGCCCGGAGGAGCTCGGACCTTCCTCTCCCTGGAATTAGCAGAGAGCGATCGCCCGGCCTGCTGGGCCGGTTCCAGTATAGCATTCAGATAGGGCTGGCCGGGCGGTCGAGCGCCTGGTTGGCAAGTTGATCAGCCCGCTTGTTCATAGCCCTCGGGATCGAATCGACGTCGAAAGCGGCGAAGCGCCGCCGCAATTCCATTAGCCGGGCGAACAGTGGAAGCAATCGCGGATTTCGTACTTGATAACGATGCTCGAGCTGCCGGACTACGAGTTCCGAATCCATGCGCAGGCTCACGCACGATGCTCCGAGAGCGAAAGCAGCCTCCAGTCCGGCGATAGCGGCCTGGTACTCTGCCTCGTTGTTGGTAGCACGACCGATTCGCTGCGACACAGCGTGGACTTCGCGGCCGCCCGCATCAAATATTGCAGCGCCGATTGATGCGGGACCGGGATTGCCCCTGGATGCGCCGTCCGCAAAGACGACGAAACACTTGCCTATCGACTCAGTCAGGGTTTGAGCACCATCTCAATGCCGTCGTCCTTGACGACGATACGATCCAAGACCTCGCGTATTAACTCGCGCCGTTGGCCAAACGTCAGAACGCTCCACTCGTCGCGCAGGCGTCGCATGACCTGCTCCCGCTGGCGACGCCTCTGAGCCTCGGACGCGCGCAACTCAGCCAGACGGTGAGACTCAATAAGGCGCTCCTCCAGTTGCAGTTGCTCACCGGCGATAATCAGTCCCAACGATCGGAGCTTGTCCTGGTTCAGCCGTCCCGAAATCGCAGAGTCGAGATACTTCTCGAGGCGCCGGTCCAGGCGGCGGGCTTTGTCCTTGAGGCGCCGGATCTGTGCCTCCGCGTCGGTAGCCGCCTGAGCACCGTTCCGCGTGGGTCTGGATGTCGCTGCGCTGCGAGCCTTGAGATTGCGCCGCACATCCTCCTCAAGATCCTCAGCCCGTCTCGTATGGTAGTCGCAGAGGCTTCTGTTGGTCCTGGACTCGCATTGGTAATAGCGGTACTGCGCTGTGCGCGTAGTGCCGTCGCTTCTCCGCTGCCATCTTTGCTTGCGTGTGACTCCAATCATCTTGTTCCCACAGTACCCGCAATGCGTGATGCCGGAGAGAAGGAACGGCGACATCTTCCGTGACTCCGTGGCGGGCCGGCGCTGGTCCAGCCGTTCCTGCACTTGGTGAAAGTCCTCTTGCGAAATCAAGGGGGCGTGGCTGGCAGGAACACGGACGCCGAAACGCGAATAAGTCCCGACGTAGGCCCTGTTCCGTAGGATGTCCCGAACCGTGACCATGCTCCAGAGGCCGCCCTTGCGTGTCCGCAGCTCCTCTTCGTTGAGGCGACGGGCGATGCGACGGATGCCCAGGCCGTCTTTCAGATAGAGCCGGAAGATGTACCGGACAACGGAGCCTTCCTCGGCGACGATGACCAGTCTGCGGCGGGTACCGACGCGGTATCCGAACGGTGGCCGGCCGAGGGCCTCACCCTTGACGGCCTTTCGGCGCATGGCCGCCTTGACCCGCTCGCCAACTCCACCGTTGGCGCGGTGTTGAGTCCAGACCGCCAGCAGGCCTGAATTTAGATCGTCGCCGTCAATGAGGCTGAGAATCGGCACGCCCAGACTTGCCAGCTGAAAGTAGCGCCGCACTGCCTCTGTCGGACCACCGCCGAGACTCAGCAGGTCCGATACGGCAACGAGGAGAAACCCCTGCGGTCCCTGTAGGCGGACAAAGTCAAGCATCTGCCGGAAGCCATGCAACTCAGCATCGGCTCCACGATCGAGGAACGTCGCTGCGGCCTCGAAACCATTGCTCTGGCAGAACTCCAGAAACGATTCGCTCTGCTCGACGAGCGTATGGGACTTAGTCTCTCTGAAGTATCCGACAGCTCGCACGTCAGCTCACAAAGAGAATGCGCTCGCAGCTAACGCACTGAATGAGACCGATCCCGCTCCTGACCTTCTGGAGGATCGACACGGGCAAGGTGATCCTGCAGCCCTGGCACATCCCTCGTTCCACTCTGGCCACGGCATCCCCGGCATGGCGTGCGCGCAGCAGTTCGTACAATCGAAGACTCGAGCGGTCGACCGACGGCGACTGGACGTCGCGCCGGACCTGAAGCGCAGCGACTTGGGGCTCGATGTTGCCCTTCTCACGGAGCAGGGCTTCTTGATGTTGCTTCCAGTCTGCCTCGATGTCGGCGTAACGGCCCTGAGCTGATGCCAGCTGAGCCTCTGCTTCCTCTATCTCGACGAGCAGCCCAAGCAGGAGATCTTCGCGCTTTGTTAACTGCCCCTTAAGTGATTTCAAATCGGCATCGAGGTCAGCAAGCTCTTTAGGGTTGGTGACCGTGCCACCGTATAGCTTCCTCTCTACCTCGGCAGCCTTGTTTCTGACCTCATCTACCGACCACTCAGCGTCTGAGAGCCGGGACCGCCGCTCATCAACAGCTCTGCGCTTTTCACCAGCCGACTCACGGGTAAGTAACATCTCGTCGCTTTCCACAAGTTCCGCCTCGATCTCCGCGAGCCTGGATTGCGCCTTGTCCAGCGCCTGGTCAGTCTCCTGCAGGGCATAGAGCTCGGGGGCCGTAACCATTATGCAAAGACAGAGCAGAGGGGAGCGGGCGGAATGGACAACCTCTGCAGCGGGATTATAGACTTAGGGTCTGGGGTATGCAATAAGTCTTGCTCCTATTTCGCCGTTGCCGGGGCGGCAGTAGGTTGAGCGCTTTGCGGTGATTCTCGATGCAACTGAATGTCCTGAACGAACTACGTCAATCGATCGGGGGCGTTACAACGCTCGTGGTGGACGAACCCAAGGTACGACTCGACGATCTAGAGCTCAAGGCGTTGAATGGCGCACTGACCTTGCTTCGGACAGACCGCGGTCTCCTCGCCTCGCTTACGGCGCGCGCGAGCATGCCCGAGAGATGCGCGCGTTGCCTTGCCGAAAGTGATTGCCAGATTGACATTCAATTCGCGGAGGAGTTTATCCCGGTCGTGGACGCGAATACAGGCGCGCGCATCCGAGATGGGGCGACGGACGACACGTTCCGCATCACCCCAAACTTCGTCCTGGATCTACGAGAGGCGCTTTGGCAGTACATGTTGATCGCAGAGCCACTGAAGCCGCTGTGCAGACCAGAGTGCGCCGGACTGTGCCCTTCTTGCGGCGCTAACTTGAACGAAAGAGCTTGCGGCTGCGCGGTAGGCGTGGATGAACGTTGGAGCGCTCTCTCGGGCCTTAGAGTAGACAACGCGAAAGGAATGTGAGCTGTGCCACCACTACCTAAGAAGAAGACCTCTACCTCCCGTAAGCGGCGCCGCCGAGCGCACTTGAGCATGTCCGTACCGGCGCTGGTCAGCTGCCCGCAGTGCCGCAGCCCCCGGCCGGCCCATCAAGCGTGTCCAGTCTGCGGGACCTACCGTGGCCGTGAAGTACTGGCGGTTGGAGAGGCGCGCCGCCGCCCACGCGGTAACGTCTAGCATTCCCAAAAGCGCGTGCTATACTGCGGCTGACCATGCGTCGAGGACTGTTGATGTTACTCGTTCCGCTCAGCCTGATGCTGGCGGCCGCCGCCGCCATGACGTACTTCGTGTGGTGGGACGCTACGCACTGTACGTTTTGCCGCACGAGACTCGACGAATTCGGGCGCTGCCCCAACCCGGACTGCCATTTGGGTCGGCTCACTCGAGAGCACGACGGAGTCCGGGTCTGACCATACTGGTATATGACCTTCGGCCAGGACCCAATCGCTGACTCGCTGAAGGGCGTTAGCAGTCTCCCTGCCGACCCAAGACTGGCGCTGCTGTTCCCCGGACAGGGCAGCCAGAAGGTGGGCATGGGGTTGGAAGCATGGCGCTCATGCCCAGCGTCGCGGAAGGTCTACGAGGCTGCCGACCGCGCCTTGCAGATCGACCTCAGTCGCCTCTGTTTCGATGGCCCCGATGGGGAGCTTACTCGCACCATCAACGCGCAACCGGCTATTCTTGCTACTTCCCTGGCTTATCTTGTCGCCGCGTTGGAATCGGGAGCGCTCGACCATCGACCGGCCTACCTTGCCGGGCATAGTCTCGGCGAATACACCGCGTTGGTGGTGGCTGGCTCGATCACGTTCGAAGACGCGCTCCAGCTCGTCAAAGAGCGGGGCTGGTTGATGGAGAAGGCAGCCGCGGAGAACGCCGGAACATTGGCGGCGATTGTTGGGCTGACAGCAGACCAGGTCACCACGGTCTGCCGCTTATCCGGTGCAGAGCCGTGTAACTTCAACGCGCGCACTCAGATAGTGGTAGGGGGCCGGCCGGACGCAGTGGAACGGGCTTGCGCGCTCGCGAAAGAACACGGAGGAAGGGGACTGCCGATGAACGTGGCTGGCGCCTTCCATACCACTTTGATGGAGCCGGCCGCTCAAGAGTTCCTTGAGGTGTTAAGCGGCGTCCTCGTCGCCGACCCCGCGACGCCCGTAGTCGGCAACGTTACCGCCACCGCCATGGCCAGAGCAGCAGAGTGCATGTCAGACTTGGGGCGGCAAATCGCAATGCCGGTGCTTTGGCACCAGTCGATTCTTCGTATGTGTGAGGCCGGAGTCCGCACGTTCAGTGAACTGGGCCCGGGCCGGGCGTTGACCACGATGTTGAGACGTGATGCGCCGGACCTCACGCTGATCTCGCTTGATGGCCCCGCGGTCATCGGCAGCGCGACCAATGTTTGATCTCAGCGGCCGGGTTGCTCTAGTAACCGGCGGATCCAGGGGCATCGGCCGCGCGATCTCGCGACACCTGGCACGGTCAGGAGCGGCCGTTGCCGTGAACTACCACACGAGCGAGGAACAGGCTCGCAGCATCCTGAACGAGATCGAAGCGGGGGGCGGGCGCGGCCTAGCTGTCCAGGGTGACGTTCGGTTGCCTGAAGACACGGAACGAATGGTTCAAGAGACGGTGGACGGTCTGGGGCGGCTGGACATTCTCGTTAACAACGCCGGGTTCAATCGGGACAGACTTTTGTTGCGTATGTCGCTCGATGACTGGGATGAGGTAATGGACCTGAATCTACGCGCGGTCTTCCTTTGCACGAAGGCGTGCCTGCGGCCGATGATGCGTCAGAGGTGGGGCCGCATCATCAACATAGGAAGTGTCTCCGGCCTGGCCGGAAACGCGGGCCAGGCGAATTACGCGGCGGCAAAGTCCGGACTGATCGGCTTCACGAGGGCGGTTGCCCGAGAGATGGGTTCCAGAAACATCACGTCTAACCTAATAGCACCTGGCCTTGTGATAACAGAGCTGACCAAGGACATCCGCCGGGAGATCGTGGATGGAGTAAAGCAGAGGTTGCTGATAGACCGCATGGGAACGCCGGAAGACGTCGCGGCGTGCGTGGTCTTCCTGGCTTCAGACGGCGCATCGTACGTTACCGGCCACGTCTTGCCTGTGGATGGGGGTTTGGGACTCTAGGATGACGGGGAAGAGGAGGCGGGCGCGCATCGCGGCGCTACAAACGCTGTTCGAGCTTGATAGCGTGGGTCATGCGCCGGAGGAAACGATCACGAGACAGTTCGAAGCCATCCCGGCCTCTCCTGAAGTTCAGACGTTTGCGCGTGAACTAGTGCACGGCGTCCTGCAGAACAAGGCAGCTATCGACAAAACGATCGCTGATACGGCTCCTGCCTTCCCATTGGACCAGGTGGCCGTCATCGACAGGAATATCCTCAGACTTGCGATATATGAAATCGTCATCGATAATAGGGTGCCGATGCGTGCCGCAATAAACGAGGCCGTGGAACTGGCCAAGGAGTTTGGCGGCGAAAATTCCCCCAAATTCGTCAACGGAGTGCTGGGCTCCGTGAGTGTGATGACAACGCGCTAACGCCAAGGAGGTACTAGGTGGCCACAGTCTTCGAGCGAGTTCGAAAGATTATAGCCGAGCAACTGGGCGTCGATGAGGGAGAGATCAATCCACAGACTTCCTTCGTGGACGACCTCAACGCGGACTCGCTCGACCTCGTGGAGCTAATCATGTCGCTCGAGGAGGAGTTCAGCAAAGAAGGCAAGAGTGTCGAGGTTTCCGACGAGGACGCAGAGAAGATCGTGACCGTGCAGGATGCCGTCACTTATATTCAGGAGCACGGTGTCACCGATGATGACGCCTGACCGCGACAGCTTAAGCTGAGTTCGTTTCGCGAACGAGCCGGCTGCTCTTTCGCGCGCCCCTTGAGCTGCGGCAAGACGATACGCGAGTGACGGCGCGCCTCTTGCTGCGCAGGAGCGTAGCTTATAATGAGGCCACGGTAT
>CAYZLC010000021.1:0-6552 GCA_964479365.1 uncultured Dehalococcoidia bacterium | reverse complement strand
CTGGTTCGAAGGGACACCTAGACAAAGACACCGATACCACGTGGTGGTTGTGGGGAATGGTGCCCGAGTATTGGCAATGAGAGCCGTCTGTCGCATCATTGACTCACTGGCAGCAAAATGGCGCCCCTACGTGATCGAGTACGTAGCTTATAATGAGGCTACGGTATGAACTTCTTGGGAGTCGGACCATTTGAGCTCGCTCTGGTAGCGATTATCGCTGTCATCGTGCTGGGCCCCGAGCGGATACCCGGCGTGGCTGTGCAGCTTGCACGCGCTGTCCGCTACATGCGCGGTTACGCCACTGACGCGACGGCTGACATCCGCAAGGAATTGCAGGAGCTCACCAAAGAGTACGACGAGGTGCGCAAGGAGTTGAATGAGTTCACGTCGAGCATGCGCAAGGATATCTCATCTGTGGCCGACGAGGTAGATCGCACGCTTCGTGAGAGCCAGGAGCAGCCGATTATAGAGCCTGGAGGCGAACCACCACCCCCTCCCAGGCACTCACCGAACCGGCCAACGCCCTCTTAGTTGCAGGCCTCTTGGCCGATAGCTCATGACAAGCGTCGCTCCGCCCGGACCTCCTCAGGAGAGGCCACAATCTGAGAAGAGCGAGCGTTATCTGACGCTAGTCGAGCACCTCCAGGAACTGCGCCGGAGACTAATCATCTGCGCAGTGGCTGTGGTTCTGGGGCTCGCTGTCTCAGCCGCTTTCACGGACGACCTTCTGAAATTCCTGATGAAACCGGCTGAGGACCGCCGCGAAGACTTCGTCCTGGTGTTCCTCGAACCGTTCGAGAGCTTCGTTACCTATTTCAAGATAGCCCTGATGAGCAGCCTCGTACTCGCGATGCCCGTCATTGTGTACCAAGTCCTCGCTTTCGTCGCGCCGGGGCTGAAGCCCAATGAACGGGGCTGGCTCTATGGCACGGTCATCGGTGCGACGCTGCTATTCCTTGCGGGAGTTGCCTTCTCGTATTATGTCGCGTTGCCGCCGGCGCTGGGATTCCTGCTCAACTTCCAGGATGACATCGCTGAGCCGCAGATCCGCATTGGGAGCTACTTCGACTTCGTGACACGGCTTCTCTTCTGGACCGGCGTATCGTTCCAGACTCCGCTGGTTGTGATGTTTCTAGCGCGCTTCCGAATCGTCACCGCTCGCAAGCTGATCGGCTGGTGGCGTCTTGCCATCGTCGGCGCGTTCGTGATCGCAGCGGTTGTGACGCCCACTCCAGACCCGGTGACCTGCACCATCGTGGCGCTTCCGCTAATCGTTCTCTACGTCGTCGGCATCGTCCTGGCCTACATCGTGCAGCCGCGCGGCTCTTCGGATGGTTGATAAGTGCATTGACCCCCTAGCGAGCGGAGATTATCATCAACCAAAGTGATTGAGCTTGAGCAGCTTTACCGCAGGGTAGCGACGTGCACGGACTGCGGCCTCTGCCACACTCGCACTCAAGCTGTTCCGGGAGAAGGCCCCGCCGACGCCGAAGTGATGTTCGTGGGCGAGGGCCCGGGCTTCCACGAAGACCAGCAGGCGCGGCCGTTTGTCGGACCTGCTGGGCGTTTGCTTGAAGAGCTGCTGTCGACGGCGGGATTGCGCCGGAGCGATGTCTACCTCACGAACGTAGTCAAGTGCCGTCCGCCCAACAACCGGGACCCTCTGCCTATGGAGATAGATGCTTGCCGAACGCACCTGGAACAGCAGATACGGTTGATCAAGCCGAAGCTGATCGTCACGTTGGGGCGCTATTCCCTCGCTTGGTTCTTTCCGCGCGACTCCATCAGCAAGGTGCACGGCCATCTCCGCCGACAAGACGGGACGTATTACCTGCATATGTACCACCCGGCCGCGGCGTTGCACGCCGGCAACCTGCGCAAGACGATCGAGGATGACTTCCGGAACATTCCGCAGGCGTTGGAGAAGATACAACAGGCGGAAGAACCTGCCCTTGTAGCAGAGCCGGCCTCAGAGCAGATGCGCCTCTTTTAGCAAGCCATGGCCGACAAGTTAAGGGTGATCCCCCTCGGTGGGCTGGGGGAAATCGGCAAGAACATGATGGTCTTGGAGCTTGCCAATGACCTAATCCTGGTGGACTCCGGACTGATGTTCCCTGACGAAGAGATGCTGGGCGTGGACCTTGTTATTCCGGACGTATCTTACGTAAAAGAGTGCATTCGGAAACTACGCGGCATCCTGATCACGCACGGGCATGAGGACCACACCGGCGCGCTGCCGTACGTCCTCCCTCAGCTTCGACTCCCGAACGGCAAGATGCCACCGATCTATTGCACGCAGCTTACGCGCGGCCTCATCGCTGTTAAGCTCGACGAGCATAGATTGCTCAAGAAGGCGGACCTGCGAGTCGTGCGGCCGGGGGACCGGATCAAGCTAGGGGCCTTCGAGGCCGAGTTCGTGCACATTACGCACAGCATCCCCGATTCTGCCTCGCTCGCCATCCGGACGCCCTTCGGGACCGTCTTCCATACTGGTGACTTCAAGTTCGACCATACACCGGTGATGGGTGACCCACCGGACCTCACGCGCATCGCAGAGATTGGACGCGAAGGAGTGCTGCTCCTGTTCTCTGATTCGACGTACGCGGACACCACCGGATATACGCCTTCCGAGCGAAGTGTTTCGGAAACGCTGGACAGGATCATGGGGAACGCGGAGGGTCGAGTCATCGTGGCCACATTCGCTTCGCTCATCTCGCGCGTGCAACAGGTGATAGATGCGGCGATGAAGCATGACCGGCAGGTGTTCATCACTGGCCGCAGCATGCTCGACAACGCGAAGATGGCGATCGAGCAGGGATACCTCGTCGCGCCGAACGATGTCTTGGCATCCCTTGACAAGATGAAGAAGCTGCCGCCGGAACGAATCGCCATCATCACGACCGGTGCCCAGGGCGAGCCAACGTCCGCGCTCGTCCGAATGGCCAACCGAGACCACCGGCACATCGAAATCAAGCCTGGAGATACAGTGGTGCTCTCTTCATCGGTTATTCCGGGCAATGAGCTGCTAATCAACCGCACAATCGATAACCTGTACCGCCAGGGAGCGAATGTACTCTTCAGTCGCATCGCGAGCGTGCACGTGCGAGGCCACGCTGCCCAGGAGGAGCTGAAGCTGATGATCGGGCTGGTCAAGCCACAGTATTTCGTGCCGGTGCATGGGGAGTACCGCCATCTGTGGATGCACTCGATGATTGCGCAATCAATGGGGGTGGCGACCGAAAACGTGTTCATCATGGAAGACGGGGACATCCTGGAGTTGGACGCGAAGGGCGCGCGCCCCGCCGGCCGTACGGCGGCCGACTGGGTCTACGTTGATGGTCTGGCCGTCGGCATCGACAGAATAGTGCTGCGAGACCGTGCGCATCTTGCGGGTGATGGCGTGATCGTGGCGATCGTGGCGATCGATAAGCATACCGGTAAACCTATCGGACGCCCCGACGTTGTATCTAGGGGGTTCATCGAAACGGAGATGTCAGACGGTCTTATGGAAAGAGCAAAGGATGTCGTCGTGCAGGCGTTGAAGGGTGCGGAGCACGTGGCCGACCGGGCGGACTTCAACGCGCGAGTCCACGACGCCCTGTCTCGCTTCCTGTACGAAGAGACGCGGCGGCGGCCGATGGTGCTCCCGGTCTGCGTTGAGGTGTAGCCCGGACAGTGCCGGTCAAAACGAAATCGCGCCTTAGCCGAAGGACAACCAGCTATCGTCCACGCCAGAGCCACGGGCGAAGGCGGCCCCAGCGGCATGCCACTCGCATCGTCGCGCGGGTTCAGAAGCCATATCAGTTGTGGCTGGGTCTGGCAGCCGCGGCCGGCATCGCTGCAGGCGCATTCTTCCTGGCGCCGCAGATCATTGATGCCGTCGAGGCGATAGTCCGCCTATTCGGTTTCGCCATAATCCTTTTGCTCGCGGCTGTTGCCGTGAACGTGAGACTGGCGGTTGTGCGTCCTGAGGTTGACCAGCACCTATTGCGAAGATGGAGCGCCGGGTATCTGCTGCTGCTGTTTGCATTTGGGCTGGCGAGCTTCTGGAAGCCGGACTGGAATTTCGGAGACGTATCGTTCCGCGATGTGACGGCCGGCGGCGACCTGGGCCGCGGTCTAACAAGCAGTCCGCTCGGGCTGGCGGCGTGGCTCGCCGTTGGGCTTGCCGGCGCCGGCCTTATCTGGCCGCACGGAGCGCGGCTGGCCGGAAGAGGGGCGCTCGCCTTCGGCAAACAGCTTGCGAGCCTCGAGCTGCATCTGAGCATCTGGCGCGGGATCCAGTCCTTTCTGACAAGCCTTGTGCCACGATCCGAAGAAGGCAGCGACAAGCTTCTGGACAAACCATACGTTGCGCAATACGACGAGGACTGGCTCGAATCCGAAACGGAAGAGCCATCTGCGGGGACCGCCTCGCCCGTTGAGGAGGAAGAAGAGCAGATAGTAGTCACGAGCGAGCCGGATGAGGACCTGGAGGCGTACCAGAGGCCACTGCCGATGGGCCGCCCGGCAGGACATGGATGGGAGCTTCCACCGCTCAATCTGCTGGCGGAAGCAGCCGAAGTCGAAGTGCGGCCGATTGACAACGAGGCGAGGTCGCAGTTGATAGTAGAAACGCTGGGCTCCTTTGGAGTGGACGCCCGCGTCGCTTCTATCAATCAGGGACCAACTGTGACCCAGTTCGGCGTCGAGCCCGGTTGGGAGACGAAGACGCGCTCAGTCGCTGTTCGCGACGATAAGGGCCGACAAATGTACGACCGGGACGGCAGGCCGCAAATGCGGTCCGAGGTTGTCTCTCGAACGCGGGTCCGGGTCAATCGGATCACGAGTCTGGCGAACGACCTGGCTCTGGCGCTGGCGGCGCCGACGATCCGCATTGAAGCGCCGGTGCCGGGCAAGCCGATTATTGGGATCGAGGTCCCAAACACCACCACGTCGCTCGTTTCGATCCGCAGCGTGATCGAGAGCACGGCCTTTCAGAAGGCGAACCTGAGGTCCAAGCTCGCGATCGCGCTCGGGAAGGGGGTCTCCGGCGAACCGGTGGCCGCGGACCTGGGTAAGATGCCGCACCTTCTGATCGCGGGCGCTACGGGCAGCGGCAAAAGCGTCTGCATCAACTCGATCATCGCCTGTTTTCTCCTTCACAACACACCGGAGGAGTTGCGGCTGGTCCTGATCGACCCCAAGCGGGTGGAGCTGGCGAACTTCGCCAACATCCCGCACCTGGCGTTTTCGAAGATCATCACAGACACAGAAGAGGTCGTCGGCACGCTACAGGCGATCATCCACGAGATGGACAGCCGTTACCGGCGCTTCGCGTCCGTCGGGGTGCGGAACATCGAAGGGTATAACAAGAGCCCGCGCGCAACACACATGTTGCCGCAGTGGGTCGTCGTTATAGATGAGCTGGCGGACCTGATGATGGCGGCGCCTTACGAGGTGGAGCGACAGATTTGCCGGCTGGCCCAATTGGCCCGAGCGACGGGCATACATCTGATCATCGCCACGCAGCGGCCTTCCGTGGACGTCGTCACGGGGCTGATCAAGGCGAACTTCCCGACGCGAATCGCGTTCGCCGTGTCATCGCAGGTGGACTCCCGGACGATCATCGACGGAGCGGGCGCGGAGAAGCTCCTGGGCCGAGGCGACATGCTGTTTATGCCAACGGATGCCTCCAAGCCTAAGCGGCTTCAAGGCTCATTCGTCTCCGATCAGGAACTCGACAGGATCGTTGTCTGGTGGACGAACGACCGGTTTCGCCATCTGGCACCCGATAAGATGGACCACCTGTTGGACGAAGTGCAGACGGAGGCGGAGGAGGACCAAGCGGCGAGCGAAGAGGACCCTCTGTATGAGTCTGCTCGGGAACTGGCGGGCCAGCACTCGCGCGTGTCTACTTCGCTGCTGCAGCGGCGGTTGCACGTCGGGTACCCACGAGCGGCGCGGCTGATCGATATGCTGGAGGAGAACGGCGTCGTGGCTGCCGCAGAGGGTGGCCAATCGCGGGAGGTTTTGGCCGGCTCATTGGAGGACGCCGAAGGCCGCTTCGAGTAACCGCCTATCAGTTTCTGATTTGCCCATCGAGCGGGCTTGACAACTCCATTGCCTGTGCTATGTTAAGTGGTGAAGCCTTACAGACTGGAGGGAATGGCGTATGAGAAGACTGCATGCGCTCATCAAAGTACTGGAGGTGGACCACGCAAGGTCCCCCGCGTAGAGACGCAGGGGAAAGGCCAAACCGCGGAGCGGCTAGTAGGATAAGGCCGAACGGCCCATCGAGCGGGTAATCCGCCGCGCAACAGACGCCGAACGCGGGACGAGAATCAAGAAAACAGACTCCCCGGGCGAGACCCCGGGGAGTTTGCATTTTGGAGGCTGCAGCCCTGATGGCGCAGCCGGTCCGGCAAGTACGGAACCTACTCTGAGGCTCAAAGCCTCAAAGTCTCTGCCTGAAGGGATCACTGATCATTCTTGCTAGCCGGCGCCGTCGTGACAATGCGACCCGCACGTTGGCCCATCGCATCATAGGTGGCGTACTTATAGAGCTGTCCC
>CAYZLC010000020.1:0-15531 GCA_964479365.1 uncultured Dehalococcoidia bacterium | reverse complement strand
GCGCGACCTGTTCGCCTCGCCCCAACAGGCGCGCACGAAGGCGTTTCTGGGGCGAATACTGTAACGGAACGGAACCGCTAGATTAAGTGTATCTAGTGAGATGAAGAAACTGATGTGGCTCTACCCCGCCCCACTAGTCGTGCTCGTCGTGGCGATCGCTGGCGGCTGTGGCGGAGATGACGAGCCGCGTGGGCTCATTGCCCGTCTTATCCTCGACGATGGGCGGACCAGCTTCAGGGTTGGTGAGTCGATGCGAATGCGACTCGAGATCACAAATTACACCGGTGAGTTTGTGCGAATCACGTATCCCGACGAGCCTCGCTACCAGGTTGCGGTCTACAAGCCGAGCGGGGACAGCCCGGAACTCGTATGGTGGTGGTCACCAAGTACCAAGCGAGACGACCCTAACCCGCAAGAATGGCGAGAAGGCGAGACGATCTACTTTGAGACGACTTGGGATCAGGTTGATGACCGGGGACAACCGGTCCCTGCTGGGTCGTATGTCGCTACCGCATCCAATTTAGCTTGTCACACTGGCGTCACGTTCCACTGTGACAGCAGGGCCAACGCGAGCTTCGAGATCGCGCAATAAGGCAGTCGCCTACCTCGCCGTCCATCCTCCGTCCACCACCAAATACGCCCCCGTCATGAACGACGAGTCGTCGCTCGCCAGGAAGAGCGCGGCCTTGGCGATCTCCTCCGGGCGGCCGAAGCGGCCTAGCGGCGTGTTCTGGACCGCCCAGTCGAGCATCTGCTGCAACTCCTTGAGCGGCGCGATCAGCGGCGTGTCGATCCAGCCGGGGCAGATGGCGTTGACGCGTACGTTGTCAGACGCGCCGTCCAGCCCGAACTGCTTCGTCAGGCCGATGACGCCGTGCTTAGCCGCGATGTAGGCGTGTCCGAATCCGCCCGTCCAGGGAAGCCCGGGCACCATCGCGCCGACGAGCCCGGCGATCGAGGCGGTGTTGACGATCGCTCCGCCGCCACCCTGCTTCTGCATCTGCGCGATCCCGTGCAGGCAGCCGTAGTAGACCCCGCTCTCGTTGACGCCCACAACCTGGTCCCACGTGTATTGCGGACCGCCGATGCCGGCGTTGTTCGCGAGGATATCGAGACGTCCCCAGGCGTCCACGACCGCCTGGATCGCCGCCTTCACGTCCTCCTCGCTGCTCGTGTCCGTGCGCAGCGAGCGCGCCTCGCCACCGGAGTCCTCGATCTGCGCGGCGACCGCGCGGGCAGAGTCCTCATTGATGTCGGCCGACATCACCTTCGCGCCTTCTCGTCCGAAGAGGACAGCCATCGCCTTACCTATGCCGGAGCCCGCGCCGGTGATCAGCGCGCTCTTTCCTGCGATCCTGCCTTCGCGTGCCATGACACCTCCTTCGTGAGGCACAATGATAGCGGAATCGGCCCGTAAGGGCGTCACCTCGCCTCTACCGCCCGCCACCGTCGCCTGCGATAATGGGCCCGTGAGCAAGCTTGGGGATGCCATTCGCCGGGCAGGCCGCGCCGCGCCCGCGCCGATGGGCTTCGCCGCGAAGGCAGCAGCAGCGGCGCCACCTTCGATCCTCTGCATCGTGCGCCTCGCCTCGAACGAAGCGAACAAGGCGGAAGAGGCAGCTAAGAAGGGCGCCGACGCGGTGATCGTCGACGGCGCCGACGCCGGGAAGACAAACGACTTCGCCAAGAAGGCACCGGAACTCCTCCTCGGCGTCAGGCCACAGAAGGCCGACCGCGAGAACGTTGCTGCGCTGCGGCAGGCCGGTGCTGCCTTCGTCGTGCTCGACGCGGAATCGGCGCTGGCGGAGGCGCTCCTGGAGGAGGACGTTGGATTCGTGCTGGCCTCCCCGGGGCAGGCGGAGGACACGTGGCTGCGGCTGCTGCCCGACCTCAACCTTGACGCCCTGATCGCCTCCACGCCGGACGGCGTGCTGACGATCGAACGGCTGCTCGAGTTGAGGCGGGTGTCGGCGCTATCGCGGACGCCGCTGCTCGTTGAGGTGCCGGCGGAGGCGGAGGCCTCCTCTCTTCAAGCGCTGCGAGAATCCGGTGTGGCCGGCGTGATCATCGACGGTTCCGCCCTTGGCAAGCTCGGCAGACTGCAGGAGGCGATCGCCGCGTTACCGGCGCGTGGCCAAAAGCGCCAGGAGCGCTCAGAGGCGACGCTTCCGACAGCGGCTATGGCCTCGCACTCAGACCACGACGATGACTACGACGACGATTAGAGTTGCTAGCTGTCAGCTGTCAGCTAGCAGCCTTCCTGCGGCCAACTGAAAACTGAGTGCTGATCGCTGAAGCTTAACCTTGACGTAGGCGTTAAGGCGCGCCTATACTCCGATTCGAGTAACGGACTGCGTGTTTGCTAGCTCAGTGAGGGGAGCTACCGTGCCGGACATCGATGAAGCCTATCTCCAGATAGGCGAGGTCGCCGAACGCACCGGCGTCACCCAGCGTACGCTGCGCTTTTACGAAGAGAAGGGCCTCCTCCGTCCGCCCACGCGCATGGACGGTGGCTTTCGGCTCTACTCAGAGCAGGACGTCAAACGGGTGGAGCACATCCGCCGGCTCCAGGACCTGCTGGGCGTCGCACTCGCGGAGATCAAGGAGATGGTCGATGCCGAGGAGGTCCTCCGCGAACTGCGTGCGCAGTTCAGGCCTGACGCCGCGATAACGGAGAAGCGCCGCCAGCTCGAGCGAGCAACTGAGGTAGTGCAAGGCCAATTCGGGATCGTGACGCAGAAGATAGAGCAGATGGAAGCGATGAAGGCACAGCTCAAGGAGCGCTTGAAAACTTTCGATCGCTGGGCGAAAGAGCTGGACGAACTGGAGGAGAAAGCGGCCGTCGCGCGCAGTTAGACCTGCGCAGATGATCGGAGGGAGCCCTCGCACATGCGGGGGGCTTTTTCATTTCGGCTACAAGGGCCCCCAAATCCTCCAGTCCATATCTGCGCCCATTCCGCGTTAATCTGCGGCTTATATCCGCTGCGCCTCTGCCATAATAATCACGAAGGAGGTGCGCCATGGCAGACACGACAGCCGGCTCCCGAGCCGATACTGCCCTCGCGCCCATACAGCTCCGCCGGGACGCCGAGATCTACGCCACGGACGGCGGCTGGTTTCGCGCGCGCTGGCACTTCAGCTTCGACCAGTACCGCGACCCGCAGAACATGGGCATCGGCACGCTTCGTGTGTTTAACCACGATACGCTCGTTGCAGGCGCTGTCTGGCCGATGCATCCGCACCGGGACGTCGAGGGGATCACGTACGTACTGGCCGGCGAGTTCGAGCACGCCGACAGCCTGGGCAACGGTGGCGTCCTGTTGCCCGGCGGCGTTCAGCGCATGACGCTGGGCTCCGGCGCCTATCACTCGGAGCGCAACCACTCGCAGACGGAGGAGATGCAGTTCATCCAGATGTGGATCATGCCGGAGGAGCGCGGACTGCCGCCGTCCATCGAACAGCAGCAATACCCGGAGGAGGACCGGCGTAACCGGCTGCTACGCATCCTTCGCCCCGAAGGAAGCGATGGCGAGGGCGTGAGCGTCCACCGCGATGTGACCGTGTACGTGTCGCGCCTCGAGCCAGGCGTATCGGTCGAGCACGGGTTCAGCGAGGGCCGCGGAGGCTACTTCTACCTGATATCAGGCGAGGCGGAGGTCAACAGTGAGCGGTTGCGCACAGGCGATGCTGCTTATGTTCTCGATGCAGGACGGTTCGATGTCAATGCGCTAGAGGTCAGCGAACTCATCCTCGTCGACACGCCCGTATGAGCGATTGACGTTTCAATGTAGCCCGGGGGCCTTTAAGGCCCGCCGGGATCCGGCACCTGAAGGTACCGGGCTACATTCAGACCTTGTCCGGCCGTGCGGCTCAGCGCCCTCCAGCACGCAGCACCCCTACGCCAGCTCCTTCACGATCCTCAGCGCCTCCCGCGAATGGACCTCCATGTCCGTCTCGCTCTCAATAACACCCCGGATGATCCCTTCCTTGTCGATGACGTAAGTGACGCGCGCCGGCAGCGGCGGCGACTCGCGCCAGACCTTGTAATCCTTCGCCGTCTTGTAGGCCGGCCAGTCTGAGACGAGCGGGAAGTTGACTGCCAGCTCTTTCGCGAAGGCGCCTTGTGTTGGGAACGGGTCCACGCTCACGCCCAGCACCTGGGCGCCGGCTTCCTCGAAGTCGCTGATGACGTCGTGGAAGCACTTCAGTTCCATAGCTCACCCGGGTGTGAAGGCGAGAATATAGAAAGCGAGGACGACATTCTTCTGCCCCTTGAAGTCCGCGAGGCTAACCGCGTTCCGGTTCGCGTCTCGCAGCGTGAATTCGGGTGCCGGATCGCCGACTTTGAGCGGCATATGAACCTCCTTAGTGATGCTCCTCCGGCGCGCCGCCCTCGCGAGGCGGTGGCCGGTGCAGCCAGAACCCAACCCGATTGCGGACGACGTAGCCGATCAGCGCCAGCACGCCTGCTCCGACCGTCAGCAGGGAGAACAGTAGCACATCGGGGTCGTTATCACCGTCTTGGCGATTTGCCGTGTAGATGTATGCGCCGGTCCCGGGATAGTAGCGACCTGCGGGCGGTGTGGGCCGAAGGATGCCCGGCGAAGGCGCAGGCTGATAGGCCGGGGGTGCGCGATTTGCGATTGAAGTGGAATTGGGTAAACCGGCTTCGATCAACGCTACTGCGGCCACCACAGTCATGGTCGACAGCGCTAACGTTCTCATGGAGTACGAGCCTACTGACGGCGACTCTATCACAACCCCGCGTTCAGGCGTAGCACCCTCTGGTCGCGTGTATAATCCGAACGCATGTGTACATTTGGCTTCTCCCATGCGTAAGACCCACCGCAAGGCGCCGGCCGGTGCTTCCGTCGGCCCTCCCCTGCGCTATCACAGGATCGTCGCCAAGTTCGGCTCTAACGTCCTGACGGCGGGCACTGACCGCCTCAATTCAGAGGTCATGACCGCCCTCGTGGGCCAGGTCGCGGTCCTCCACGCTAAGGGCGCCGAGGTGATCGTCGTGACCTCCGGTGCGATCGCCGCCGGGCGTTACCGGCTCGGCGCGCGGCGCGAACGGAAAGACATGCCGTTCCGGCAGGTACTGGCGGCCGTCGGCCAGAGCGACCTCATGCAGGCCTACCAGGAGCTTTTCGGCGACCATGGCATCACCGTCGCGCAGACTCTGCTGACCCGCCGCGATCTCGCCGACCGCCAGGGCTACCTCAACGCGCGAAACACGCTGCTCGCGATGCTGGAGCTGCGCGTGCTGCCGGTCGTGAACGAAAACGACGTGGTGGCGGTGGACGAGATCGAGGGCGCCAAGATCGGCGACAACGACAACCTCTCGGCGCTAGTCGCGAACCTCGTGGACGGCGACCTGCTTGTGCTGCTTACGGACACGGGCGGCCTCTATACCGCCGACCCGCGTCGCGACCCGTCGGCGGAGCTCATCGCCCGCGTGGAGCGTATAGATGCGCGCATTGAAGCGCTGGCGGGGGATACGTTCGAAGGGCCGGGGGTCGGCGGCATGGCAACGAAGCTGCAGGCCGCGAAACTCGCGATGGGCGGTGGCGCGGACATGGTTATTGCTGCTGGCCGGGAGCCGGACGTGCTCGTCCGCCTTGCGGCAGGTGAGGCGATCGGCACGCTCTTCCCTGCCTCAGTAAGCCGGATGGAGAGCCGTAAGCGCTGGATGCTGGCCGGCCTATCTGTAAAGGGGAGCATCGTCGTGGACAGCGGCGCGGCGAAGGTGCTGCGCGACGACCGCCGCAGCTTGTTGCCGGCCGGCGTTCAAGATGTAAAGGGCTCGTTCCAGCGCGGCGAGGCCGTCGCCGTCATCGACGGCGAGGGGCGGCGCATCGCCTGCGGCATCGCAAACTACGGCTCCGAGGAGATCATGCGCATCCGCGGCCTGCGTTCGGATCGCATCGAAGAGACGCTGGGCCACCACTACGGCAGCGAGGTTGTGCACCGAGACAACCTGGTGTTGCTGTAGGATGAGGGTATGGGACTCGTCAAAGTCAGCGGCCATATCGGCCGCAATCGGGATGAACTAATCGAAGTTGAGTTTCTTGTTGATACCGGCGGCTTCTATACCGCGAAACCGTCAACGCTGAGGGAGCTGTTGAGGCTACTGCCTCCTGCCTGGGGACAGACCCAGCTGGCAGACAGTAGCATCGTTGACGTTGAGCTGACCTGGGCTCACTTGAGGCTGAATGGCCGGCAAGGTTTCATCCCCGTTGAAGTCATGGCCGTACCTGAGCCGATGCTTGGCGTGACCGCACTAGAGGCCCTAGGCATGAAGGTGAATCCTGTGAGCCGCGAACTGGAGATCGTCTGGCCGTTCGAGGCTCCACCCACCATGCGACGATTCCGTCTACCAACACCGTGACCCTCAATCGAGCAGCCGCCATCACGGGCATCGGTGAGATGAAGCCCACCCGCTCGCCGGACGGCAAGAGCACGCTGGGCATCTGGACGGACGTCTCTCGGGGCGCCATTCTGGACGCGGGACTCTCGATCGGAGACATCGACGGCCTGCTCATCGGCCAGCCGATCACGGAGCAGGCGCAGATGTGGCCGTCGATCCTCGGCGAATACATTGGCATCCACCCGAAATACGGCAATATCGTCGATCTCGGCGGCGCCTCCGCGGCCGGCATGGTGTGGCGGGCTGCTGCTGCGATCGACGCTGGGCTCTGCAGCGCTGTCCTCTGCGTGACGGGCGAGGCCTCCGACGTCGAGCTGTTCTACGCGCCACGGCCGAGACGCCAAACTCAGCAGCTCCCCTATCGCGAATTCGAGGTCCCCTACGGGCCGATGGGCGTGAACTCCGGCTACGCCCTGATCGCCGCGCGGCACATGTTCGAGTACGGCACGACGAGCACCCAGCTCGCGAAGATCGCCGTGGACCAGCGCACGAATGCCTGCGCCAACCCGGACGCGCTCTTCTACGGCAAGCCGATCACAGTGGACGATGTGCTCACATCGCCTCTCGTGGTGGACCCGCTGCACCTTTTGGAGATCGTCCGTCCGTGCACGGGCGGCGCCGCGTTCGTCGTCGTCTCGCCGGAGCTCGCGGGGGAATCCTCGAACGCGCCCGTGTGGCTGCTGGGAGCCGGCGAGTCTTCTCGCGGCATGATGCTCTCGCAGATGGACAGCATAACGACCTCGCCGATCGCGGAAGCCGCGCCGAAAGCGCTCGCGATGGCGGGTGTCTCGCACAGGGAGATCGACCTGATCTCCGTTTACGACTGCTACACGATAACCGTGCTCATCACCCTCGAAGATGCCGGCTTCTGCTCGAAGGGCACGGGCGGCACGTTCGTTGAGGAACACGACTTCACGTATCAAGGCGACCTGCCGCTGAACACGCACGGCGGGCAACTCTCGTTCGGGCAGCCCGGCCTCGCCGGCGGCATGTCGCACGTGACGGAAGCCGTGCGGCAGCTCCAAGGACGCGCCGGCGAGCGTCAGGTGAAGGACTGCGAGATCGCGTACGTCAACGGCAACGGCGGGATCATGAGCGAGCAGGTGTCCCTGGTCTTGGCTGTGCAATGAGCGAAGCAGACGTCAAGTACCAGAAGCCGCTGCCCGCCCCCTCGGCGGTCTCGGCGCCGTTCTGGGATGGGCTGAAATCTGGACAACTGCGACTGCAGCGTTGTGTCGAGTGCCAAAGCTACGTGTTCTACCCACGCAGCGTCTGCCCGCACTGCCTCTCGGAGCGCCTCGAGTGGACGACAGCCAGCGGCCACGGCAAGGTGTACTCATTCACAATCGTGCGGCGCGCGATGAACCCGTCGTTCGCGGACGACATTCCCTACGTGTTCGCGATCGTCGAACTGGCGGAGGGGCCGCGCGTCACGACGAACATCGTGAACTGCGCTCCAGACGACGCAAGGGTAGACATGCCGGTGAAGGCGACTTACGATAACGTTACGCCCGAAACAGCGTTGCTGAAGTTCGAGCCGGAGTAGGCAGCAGCGGTTCGGGGCGGGGAACAAGGCGACTGCCTTGTTCCATTCTGTGTCCGGAGGTTTCATGGGTTCAGTCGTCAAGAAGCGAAGAAAGAAGATAAGCAAGCACAAGCACCGGAAGATGCTGAAGAAGACGCGCTGGCAGCGGCGGCACAAGTAACCTTCGGCAACACAAGACACGTACGCTGCGGGCGCAGCCCGACAAATGACCACTGAAGTAAGCGAAGTAGGCGCCAAGGGCACGGCCGCGCGAGAGGCGGCGCGGGCGCTGGCGCGCGTCTCCACCGAGGTCAAGAACCAGGCCCTGCTCGCGATCGCGCGCGACCTCCTGGAGCACGAGTCGTATATCCTCAGCGCGAATCGCGAGGACATCGAGGCTGCGCGCGCTGCCGGTCTGGCTAACGCCGTCCAAGACCGCCTCTTCCTCAGCCACGAGCGCCTCGAAGGGATCGCCAACGACGTGCGCCAGGTCTCGCTTCTGCCCGATCCCGTCGGCGAGATGATCGACATGCGCACGCTTCCCAATGGAATGCGAGTGGGCCGCCGCCGTGTGCCATTGGGCGTCATCGCCGCGATCTACGAAAGCCGACCCAACGTGACTGTCGATATCGCATCGCTCTGCCTGAAGTCCGGCAACGCCTGCATCCTGCGCGGCGGCAAGGAGGCGATTCACTCCAACACCGCGCTCGCCAGCATCGTCCACGAGGCGATCTCCTCGGCGGGCGTGCCGCAGGACGCCGTGCAGCTAATAGAGAACACCGACCGCGCACTCCTGGGTGAAATGCTGCGGATGAAGGACGCCATCGATCTTGTCGTCCCGCGCGGCGGTCCCGAACTTATCAGCTACGTCGCGGAGAACGCGACGATGCCCGTCCTGACCGGCGGCACCGGCGTCTGCCATACGTACGTTGACCGCGCGGCCGATACTGACAAGGCGGCGCGGGTCGTCCACAACGCCAAGACGCGAAAGGTCAGCATCTGCAACGCCCTCGACACTGTGCTGGTGCACCAGGACGTGGCTGAGCCGTTCCTGCTCGACCTTGGACGCCGTTGGAGCGAGGCCGGCGTCGAGATGCGCTGCGATGAGCCGTCGTTTCGCATCCTCAACGCCGCCGAGATACCGGAACTCAACCTCAAGCACGCCGGGCCGGACGACTTCGGACACGAATTCCTCGCCCTGACCGCCGCCGTGAAGGTTGTGGGCTCGCTCGATGAAGCCCTCGGTCACATTCAGCGCCATGGCACCGGCCATTCGGACGCCATCATCACCGAGGACTA
This sequence comes from uncultured Dehalococcoidia bacterium, assembly GCA_964479365.1. Classification (GTDB taxonomy): domain Bacteria; phylum Chloroflexota; class Dehalococcoidia; order SM23-28-2; family RBG-16-64-32; genus CF-163. The sequence goes on along the minus strand of CAYZLC010000020.1, from coordinate 6,277 downwards.
CTCGGCGGCCATGCGCTTCGTGGACGAAGTTGACACAGCGGTCGTCTACGTGAACGCGAGCACACAGTTCACGGACGGCGCTCAGTTCGGCCTCGGCGCCGAAATTATCGACTCCACGCAGAAGACGATCGCGCGCGGGCCCGTGGGCTTGCGAGAGATCACGACTTACAAGTGGATCGTGCTCGGCGATGGACAGACGAGACCCAGTTAGTGGTTCGTTGTCAGTGGCCAGCAGTTGAGGCTGAGTTCCCTTCGAGCGGAAGGAGGCGCGCGTGACCGGGTACCAGTTCGAGCGCGAGTGCCGAACACCCCAGTCCGAAAGCTATATCGTGGAGCTTGACGACGAAGAGGTCGGTCGCATCGACATCCACTACACGAACTCGGTCGCCTACGCCACGCTCTGCGTGCCCGAAAGTCTGACCGACGAGGATATTCGCGAGCTGATCAGCGAGGTCGATGAGCGCCTCGTGCTAACCACAGACCCATTCCGCGAGGACTTCGTGGTGACAGTGTGGGCCGGCCGCGAGTCCGCCGTGTTGTCAGACGAAGACTTCGAAGGCGAGGACGAGGAAGACGACGACGAGCGGGACGGGGACGGATTCAGGCGGAAGTAGCGTCCTGGTCCCCGGCTTCGGACCTCTTTCGCACCAGCGATTCGAACTCCTCTACATGCAGGCCGTCGTCAGGCTCGACGTGGATGACGGCGATCGTGCCCGGCAGGCGCGCTTCGATCTCGTGTTCGATGCCGTCGCTGATCGGGTGCACCTGCTCGACCGTTAGCGCTGGATCGACCAGCACGTGCATGTCTACGTGACGCACCGCGCCCGCCCGCCGCGTGCGCAGACGGTGGAAGCCCCGGACGTGTTCGCGGTGTCCGACGAGCACATCGTGGATGGCTGCCAAGTCAGCATCAGGGAGTGCGGTGTCCATCATCTCGGAGGTCGCGATGCGTACCAGGCCCAGCGCCGTCCAGCCCATGTACGCGGCCAAACCGAGCGCCACCAACGGGTCGAAGATCTCCTCGCCGGTTACCGCGACGAGCAAGAGTCCGGCGATGATCGTGCCCGCCTGCACGACGTTCGTCTGCAGGTGAGTCGCTTCCGCGCCGAGCGCCATCGACTGCGAGCGCTTCGCCTCGCGCCGCATGAAGAAGGCGAGCAGCACGTTCGCCACCGCGGCGATCACCATGGCGATTAGGCCGATTCCGACATCGATCTCCTGTCCCCCACTGATGAGCCGTCGCACGGCCTGATAAACGATGACTCCTCCGCCGATGCCGATGATCGTGGCTGCCACGGAGGCTGATATCGTCTCAACCTTGCCGTGCCCGTACGGGTGCTCCTCGTCCGCCGGTTGCGCCGCGATGCGCACACTGATCAGCGCTGCCGCGCCCGCCGTCAGGTCCGTCCCGCTGTCCACAGCATCGGACAGCACGGCGATGCTCCCGCTAATGAGCCCCAGCACGAGCTTCAGGACAAGCAGCGCCGCCGTCGTGACGAGCGAGATCGCGGCGATGCGTACCGGCGCATCGTGTGCATGGCCGTGCTCGTGGCTCATGGCGCCAGTTTACTCGGCGGACAATCGGGTGTCCGGTGTGTCTTTCTGAGCCCTCGCCGGCACGTAACCTCCGCCTTCGGGATGTCCTTTGGCCATACTCAATGCCGCTGGCTGACCGATGCGAAGAATCTCGGCGGTCCCGGCGTCGCACTGACTACCAATCGCCGAGATTCTTCGCGACCGATTCCCGACGTTGGACTATTGCCGGTGATGGGAATCTCAGAGAGACAAAGAGCGTCGATCCGCCGGGCTCAGAATGACATGCGGCGGCACGCTGCCGCCCTCGACCGGCCTTACGCGCGATGACACGCCGCGCCACGACGGCAATCACCTCTGGCGTGAGGCCGAAGTGCTCCAGCAGTTCATCCCACATTCCGCTGGTGCCGTAGCGGTCCCGCATCCCCACGTATCCGACCGGCACGGGGACTTCTTCAGCGAGCGTCTCTGCCACCAATCCTCCCAGGCCGCCGTGCACGAAGTGGTCTTCGGCCGTGACGATCGCACCCGTCTCCCGCGCCGCCGCGAGCAGAGCTTCGCGGTCCATCGGGCGCAGAGACGCCGCGTTCAGCACGCGAGCCTCGATTCCTTCACCGGCCAGCGTCTCCGCAGCGTCGAGCGCCGCCTTCACGAGCTCCCCGCACGCGATGAGCGTGACATCGGAACCGTCGCGTAGCCGGTGCCAGCGGCCGAGCTCGAACCGATAGTCCGTACCGTCGTAGATGACGGGCGTCTTGGGGCGCAGCGTGCGGATGTAGAAGGGCCCGTCCGTACGTGCCGCGGCCTCGATCGCCTGCTCGGCCTCGACGACGTCTGCGGGGAAGATGACGTGGAAGGGCGGCATCAAGAGCATGAGCGCCAGGTCCTCGAGCGCTTCGGCCGACGCTCCGTCCTCGCCGGTCACAACGCCGCCGTGGCTGGCGACGAGCTTCACGTTCGTTCCGGGTTGGGCGACGGCCATCCGCAGCTGGTCGAAGCAGTGACCCGGCGCGAAGACGGCGAACGTGCTGCAAAACGCGACCTTCCCGCATGAGGCGAGCCCGGCGGCGACGCCTACCATGTTGGCCTCCGAGACGCCGACCGTGAAGAACCGCTCCGGGAACTCCCGCCCGAACTTCACCGCCGACGTCGAGTAGCCGAGGTCAGCGTCCACGCAGACGATGTCGAGCCCTTCGCGGCACAGCCGCGCCAGCGTCGGCCCCAGGGCTGTGCGGGTGGCTTCCGTGCGGGCTGCTTGGCCCATGCTAGCCCCTCCCCACCAAACCGCCGGGAAGAAGGGAGGAGGAAGGAAGAAGGAGAAGGACAGCCGATCCCCTTCTTCCTTCTTCCCTCCTCCTTCCTTCGGTCATTCCAGCTCCCTCAACGCCTGCTCCAGCTGCTCGGGTGAGGGCGCCTTGCCGTGGAAGTCCGGGTTGTTCTCCATATAGCTGACGCCCTTGCCCTTCGTCGTCTCGCAGATGACGACGGACGGCCCGTCCTTGTGTGCCTGAGCTTCTTCCAGCGCCCTGATGATCGCCTCGAAGTCGTGGCCGTCGATGTGCGCTGTCCGCCAGCCAAACGCGTTCCACTTGTCCTCGAACGGCTCCGTCGTCATGATGTTCGCCGTATGGCCGTCCTCCATCACCCAGCCGCCCGGCCGTTGCGGGCGGTCGCCGTCCGAGTCCGGAAAGCGGAGGTAATCGGAGAAGCCGTCGTTCTGGATGTGGTTGCGGTCCACGATAGCGGTCAGGTTCGCCGCTTTGTGATGCGCAGAAGCAAGCGCCGCCTCCCACGTCTGTCCCTCCTGGCAGTCCCCGTCAGAGAGCAGGCAGTAGACGCGGTAGTCGCGCCCGTCCAGCCGCCCCGCCAGCGCGCAGCCCAGCGAGAACGAGAGCCCCATTCCCAGCGCGCCGGCGGACATCTCGACGCCCGGAGGCTTCTGCATGATGGTGTGCCCCTGCAGCTGGCTGCCCAACTTGCGGAACGTCATCAGCTCCTCGACCGGGAAATACCCTGCCTCCGCCATCGTGCCGTACACCATCGGCGTCGCGTGCCCCTTGCTCACGATGAAGCGGTCGCGGTCCGGCAAGAGGGGATTCTGGGGGTCGTGCCGCATGATCCGGAAATATAGCGCGGTCGCGATCTCGACGGAGGATAGAGAGCCGCCGGGATGGCCGGAGTTGGCGGCGGCCGTCATCTGCACGATGTGGCGGCGGATGCGCCGGGCGATGGACTTCAGCTCTTCGGTGGAAACAGTTTCTGCGCGGGTCAATGGGCTCTCCTTCCGCGCGACATTATACCGAACGGCAACCAAGAGGCGGCTCGTGCGATAACCACAAAGGCGATAACGCACCAATGGACGATCTCCAAATTCATTCAGTGTCTTTGTGTCTTTGTGTTTGATCCCGCGCCTCGATTGTCATCAGCCGCCCCGATGGTAGAATCCCCGCGTGATCATCGACTTCCACACGCACATCTTTCCGCTGGAGGTGCGCGACCGCCGCGAAGAGTATGTCGGGCGCGACGCCACGTTCGCCGAGATGTATGCGAGCCCGAAAGCGAAGATCGCCACGGCCGAGGACTTGCTCGCGAGCATGGACGAAGCCGGCGTCGACGTCAGCGTGGCGCTCGGCTTCGCGTGGCGGGAGCACGAGCTGTGTGCGCGACACAGCGACTATCTCCTGGAGGAAGCGGCGAAGAGCGGCGGGCGGATCGTGCCGTTCTGCACTGTGAACATGGCATCGGGCGAGGATGCGGTCAAGAAGGAGGTGACTCGCTGTGCGCAAGGCGGCGCCAAAGGGCTGGGCGAGCTGCGGCCTGAAAGCCAGGCTTGGGACCTGAACGGCGAGCCGGGACAGCGGCTCGCCGCGCTAGCCCGGGAGCACGGCCAAGTGCTGCTCTTCCACGTGACCGAGGTCGGCGGGCACGAGTATCCCGGCAAAGATGGACTCTCGTTAGGCGCATTCTATCGCTTTGCTCTTGAGCATCCCGACCTCGCGATCGTCGGCGCGCACCTGTCGGGCGGCCTCCCTTTCGCGATGCCGGAAGCACCGCAGGTGTCGCTCACCGCCTGCGCAGACACCGCGGCGCGGCGCTTCCTCTACCCCGAATCGGCGTACGCCGACGTAATCGCGCGCTGGGGTGCCGAGCGCCTGCTCCTCGGCAGCGACTTCCCGCTGGTATCGCAGAGGGGGCAGATCGGCGATGTAGAGAACAACGTCCCCGGCGAACTCGAACGGGCACTGGTTCTCGGAGAAAATGCCGCGCGTCTGCTGAAGCTGCAAGGCGATGCCTGAGACGCTCCGACTCTTCGTCGCCGTCGAGCTGCCCGGCGAGGTGCGCGAGGCGCTCGGCCGACTCCAGCACGAGCTCCAGCGCCACGGCCTCGAGAAGCTGCGCTGGGTCCGCCCGGAGGTCATCCACCTCACGCTGAAATTCCTCGGAGAGACGCCGACGGATCGCGTGCCCGCGATCGAGGACGCGCTGACCGGAGCGGTGGATAGGACGGCGCCACACAAGTTAGCGCTGGGCGAGCTGGGAGCGTTCGGGGGCAGACGTCCCCGGGTCCTCTGGGTCGATCTTCGGGGCGACCTTCAACCGGTCCAGGGTCTGCAGGAACGGGTGGAATCCAGCCTCGCGGACGCGGGCTTCCCCCCCGAGGGCCGCTCGTGGTCGCCTCACCTGACGCTGGCACGTGTGCGCCCGGAGACGACTCGGGAGGTCGCCACGGCGCTTCCCGCCGCGCTAGAGGCCGTGCGCCCGCCGGTCAGCGTCATCCCCGTACACGAGGTCGCTCTCATGCGCAGCACCCTGCGCCCCGGCGGCGCGGTCTACCAGCGCATCGCCGGGTTTCCGCTCGTCGGGGCGTAGGGGCGCAGTAACCTGCGGAAGGTCGCTTGTGTTCGAACGTGACTTCACAGGTTGCTGCGCCCCTACGGGCGTTCGTCGCAGAATTGCGGTGTCTCACCTGCACTCGGTTGGGGGGGCGCGCCCGCCCAGCCCTACGCCGCGTACCCTTTCGGGTGCTCCCGGTGCCAGCGCCAGGCCGTCTCGATGATGTCCTCTATGTCGGGGTGCGCCGGCGACCAGCCCAACTCCGCGCGGATCTTGTCTTGCGAAGCGACCAGTTCCGCCGGATCGCCCGGGCGCCGCGGCTCTTCGTGTACCGGGATCGGCTCCCTAGTGACGGCGCGGGCGGCCTCTATCACTTCGCGGTTCGTGAAGCCGAGGCCGCTACCCAGGTTGTAGGCCGCACTCTCGGTGTCTGTCTTCTCCAGCGCCAGCAGATGCGCCGCCGCCAGGTCCGAGACGTGGATGTAGTCGCGCACACAGGTGCCGTCGCGCGTGGAGTAATCATCGCCGTACAGAGAGATCGCAGGCCGCTGCCCGAGCGCCACCTGGAGCACGTTCGGGATCAGGTGCGTCTCCGGCCGGTGGTCCTCGCCCAGGCGCTCGGTGGCGCCGGCCGCGTTGAAGTACCGTAGCGAGACCGAGCGCAGGCCGAACTGCTTCTCGTACCAGGGGAGCATACGCTCGACGGCCGCCTTCGTCTCGCCGTAAGGGTTGATCGGCGCCATCGGGTGCTCTTCCGGGATCGGGATCATCTCCGGCTCGCCGTAGACCGCGGCGCTGGAACTGAACACGTGCCGCGTCACCCCGTATGTCACCATCGCGTTCAGGAGCGCGATCGCGCCGCCGATGTTGTTCGCAAAATAACGCCCAGGCTGCCGTACCGACTCCGGCG
>CAYZLC010000019.1:0-16070 GCA_964479365.1 uncultured Dehalococcoidia bacterium | reverse complement strand
CACGCTCAAGAAAGCGATTGCGACGAGAACGTAATCTTTTCTTCCTGCCCAAAGTCCCGCCCAGACCACTCCATATGGCACGTTGTCTGGCAACGGTCCTGGGCATAATCTGGTATGCGAAAAAGAGGGCGCAACCCACTCGTTTGCCTACACGGAGCTAAGGGGTGTCGGCCTCCTCGACGTGAAGTGATCAAGGCCCACGGCGCGCGCACTTTCGATTGGAGGAACAGATATGTCCTACCTGGAACTGAACAAGCAGCTGACCACAGAGGAGGCTGCCGTCAAGAACGCGGCACATCGTTTCGCTGCGGACGTGTTGCGGCCGGCGAGCCTTGAGCTGGACATGCTGGCCGATCCAGAGGATGTCGTCTCGGAGGGCTCCGTGTTTTGGGAAGTATTCCGAGAGTACTACAAGCGCGCCTACCATACGGCATTCTTGCCGGAGTCATGCGGTGGCGTAGCCATATCACCGCTCGCTCGCCACTTGCAGGCCGAGGAACTGGGATGGGGCAGCGCTGACTTCGCCGTTGGCCTCAGTGTGGCGTCCTTCCCATTCTCGTTCGCCGCACTGAGCGGCCAACCGGAGATCATGGCCAACATTGTTCAACCGTTCGCTGAAGACCGGGATGCCCGCTACATCGGCTGTTGGGCAATCACGGAGCCCCAACATGGATCAGACACCCTCATGGTGGGAAGCCCTCAGTTCGCCCGGCCCGAGACCACAGGCGACGTCCGTGCCCTCCGGGACGGAGGGGGTTGGGTGATCAGAGGCCAGAAGTCCGCCTGGGTGTCCAATGGCACCATCGCCACTCATGCGCTTGTGTTTCTCTCGCTTGATCCCAGGCTCGGACCAGCCGCAGGCGGCGTGGCGTTAATACCGCTTGAACTACCGGGAGTCACAAGAGGCAAGCCACTCAACAAGCTCGGACAGCGAGCCCTGAACCAGGGCGAGATATTCTTCGACGACGTCAGCATCCCGATAGAGTGCATGCTTGTCGGTCCTGAAGGGTACACGCACGTCCTCGACTCCGTGCTCGCTGGCGCGAACGCATTCATGGGAGCGACGTTCACGGGCGTGGCACGCGCCGCTTTCGAGGAGGCCCTGGGCTACGCCAGGCAGCGAGTCCAGGGAGGCAAGTCTATCAGCGAGCACCAGGCAGTCCAGCTCAAGTTGGCCAATATGTTCGTAGAAGTCGAGGCCGCGCGGTCCCTCTCTCGGGCCGCCATGGTCTACAACACGTCATCGAGCCCGCCGTCGACGGAGCACTCCATCGCGGCAAAGGTCTTCTGCACACAAGCCGCCTTCCAGGTTGCCTCCGAAGCCGTCCAGGTCTTCGGCGGCTACGGGCTGGCAAAAGGAGTCCTCGTAGAAAAGCTCTTCCGCGACGCGCGGGCTGCCCTGATCGAGGATGGAACGAATGAGGTCATGTCACTCACAGCGGCTCGAAAGGTCATCGACGGGTACGTGGTGGAGAGTCCACCGCGTGGCCGGCCGCAGGCCGCGGCGAGGGCGTAGTCCGCGAGTAGAATAGACGGTGGGTCCCTGCTGGGTGAGTCGGCTGTACGTCAGAGAGGCCCGATCGGCTCAGCCAGGGAACGATGACCAGCAAGCAGGCGGCAATGGGCGGCTCGAGCCCTCTCGGCAAATGGAGGTTCTAAAATCAAGAAGATCCTCGTACCTCTGGACGGTTCAGCAACGGCCGAGGCGGTCCTTCCACTTGTGATTGAGACGGCTTCTGCCGCGCAGGCAGAGGTGCTGCTCGTTAGCGCCGTAACCCCGATTGCGGTCTGGGATCCGGACGCGTCCGCCATCAAATGGGAGGCTGAAGAAGCCGCCGCAGGCGATTACGTCCGTGCCAAGCGGGACCAACTAGCTGAGCGAGGTCTGAACGTACGAAGCCTCGTGGCCTTCGGCTCCGCCGCGGAGGTGATATTGCGGATCGCGGAGGATGAAGGCGCGGATTTGATCGCGATGACTACCCACGGCCGCTCCGGCATCGCCCGCTGGGTCATGGGGAGCGTTGCCGATAAGGTCCTGCGCAACACGCGCGTGCCGCTGCTCTTGGTGCGTCCTCCGGAGACAGCGACCCCGGCCTCGCCCACGCGATGAGGGACGGCATCTGGTTAGCGCGAAGGCGGGCCATCTGTTCCCCAGGGCGATACCGGGACGGCAGGGAGTTGATCGTCTAGCTGCTCCCCCCAGCGCCTTAAGCTCTTCTTCACTAAAGCGCGCCTGCGTCTCCTCGAACAGGACGTCCTCCTCCCAGCGCGGCAACTTGCAGCGCCCCTGTTAAGAGTCCTGCCCAGAACACAAATTCGGGCGAACTGATGGGCGCTGGTCGAGGCCAGAATCTGGCGGCCCCTTGCCCTCGACCCAAGCTGATAGCCTCTACTCTACTGTGAACGCAGTGCTCATTCCTTCCGTGTAGTGAGCCTCCGTTTCGGCTTCGTCGTAGATGTTGCAGATAAGGACGTAGGCGCCCGCTTCCAGGTCCACCGTCAGGGTCTGGGTCTCGCCTACAGGAATATCCTCTATCTCATCGATCGCTTCGAGGCCTTCCCCTTCTTCGTCCACAGAGCCGTCGGGCAAGGTTGGAAGGGCATCAGGTCCAAGGTCGGTCTTGACGATGACAAGCTCGTGAACATCGTCGGGCCCGGTGTTCTCGACGTTGAACGTGATCTCGCCTGCCTCGGCCGAGTCCACTTCAGGCAGGATTGAGAACTCCCGAAGCTCGACGTTTACTTCGACGCCCTCGGCTGCCGTTGTCGTCGGGCGCGTTGTCCCGCCGCCGCCTCCCCCCTCGTCATCGCCACCGCACGCTGTGAAGGCACCGGCACCAAGTATTGCCGTAAGCGCAACAAGCACTCTCATAAAGTCCCTCCTTTCTGACGTAAGTCTGCGACTCCGCGCACTGCTGCACATCTGCCATAAGTCCCGCGCACAACACGACATCTGGCACATTACGCACCCGCGGTCGCGCGCCTAGTGTGAAGGTTAATGAGAGGCACTGGTCATGAAACGCAGCAACTCCTTCCAGTTCCGGGGACGGCGCAGCCAGAACCGTCGTCCCCGGAGGCGTCGGGAGAAGCCGGAACAGGAGGCAGTCATGAAGAACGAGCTGCAGGAACGGGGCGGGGCTCGAGATCCGGTCATAGCTGACGATCTGCCGCCCGAGCTGAAGGGCCGCGTCAACGACCTCATTTACGAGAAGCGCCATGACGACCTCCCCATGGCGCTTCTCGACCTGGCCCACCTTTACCGCGCCCTCCGCTCGGAAGGCACGAGGCGAACTTTGGAGGACGAACCACTGGAGCTGACAGAAGATGCCCGCACGCTCATCTTCAGCAATGATCGCGCCGCGATCGAGGAGATTTGCATGGGTCCTGACCAGCGCGGGAAGTGCCCGCGGGCCGAGGAAGGCCGCCCGGTCGCCTGCGCCGAAAAGTGGATCATGAACAAAGGCTGGAACTTCAAGGTCGCTCCGGAGGCGGAGGCGTGCCCGCTCGTGTCTCTCGGACTCGCCCACCGCTACCTTCGCGCCGCCATCGCCGGCACGAAAGAGGCGGCTTGACATGACGTCTGGTCACAGATCGCCCGCCTCGGTGCGGCAGTCGCCGCCTTCGGCCCACCGTTTCTCACCAAAGCGGACGAACAACCTGGTAGTGTCGCGAGTTGTGTGTAAATTTGGGTAGCGGATGGCCCTCCAAGTTTGGGTTCAGATGGCTGAAGACGGCATAGATAATCCTTTCACAACTAGCGTTGTTGTTGAAGCAGCTCATGGGGCGGGTGCGTCTACGTACCTCCCTGAAGCACCGTTCGATGGATAGTGAGCCCGGACGCCAAGCTGGATGCCTGGAAGAGGAAACAAGGTTCGGGGCCTATTCCGTTGTATTGAGGAGCGGAAGTGATCTAAATGAATCCCTTCGCGAACGCCTTGGGCTGAGCGGCGCAGACTCCTATCTGGAGATCCATGTGCCGGACTCCGTGGAAGGCGCACCAAGCGGCGTGCTGGGAGCCTTTAAGGACGGCGCTGTCGAACTGGCTGATTTCCTGTTAGAGAAGCGACTCAGCCCAAGATGCCTGATCGGCGTTACCCACCAGAATGTGGCAATGCCGGCGCGCAGGTTCTTGAACTTCCAAGTGTGGTCTGGAATCCCTGAAGACGCCGTGGACCAGGAAAAGGCCAGGAGGGTCGACCGGGGGTTTAACGAGACGAAGAGGGCCAGGGGCGGCGACGCTCGAGGGCCACTCTGTCTTTGTTACCAGAGCTATGAGGCCTTTCTGCGTTTCGCCACGGCATTACGGGATCGGCAGGGACGCTGAGCGACTGGTCTCCCAGGGAGGACGAAGTGCACGTCAAAGTAACCGAACAGCGCCTCGACCCGCAGGGCACTCGTCGAGCACGTACGCACGGAGTAACAGACCAGCCGGTCGCCGGTGCTCGTGGTGCCAGCTGAGGCTGCCGGCAAGAAGAAGCCGCCCCGTCGACCAAGTCGGGACGGGCCGCTGCGCGCCACCGGGGCGCTCATCCTGGAGGAGGTGACCACCGGGCGAACGCGGTTGATCGGGCGAGGACACGTTTCGCCCGACTGGCTTGCCGCAGGGCAGCCACGCAGAGCAACTCAGTCTGGCGGCGTCACGTGCCAATCCCGGTCAACCGCAGCGCACTTGATGCAGTGACGTTTCCCTGCCAAATGTCCCGCCCACAACCCGACATTTGGCACATTATCCACCCTGGCTCTCGCGCCTAACCTGAAGCTGTAAAGAGGCGAATATGCTCAGACGAGGCACTCCTTCCAGCTCCGGGGGCGGCGCAGCCAGAACCGCCGCCCCCGGAGGCGTCGGGGAGAAGCCGGAACAGGAGGCAGTCATGACGGACCAAGCGGGCCGAACCGGCGACGCTCACCAGCCTATAACCGCAGACGAGTTGCCACCTCACATGAAAGGCCGAGTTAAAGCCCTCATCTACGACCTGAGCAACGACGATCTGCCGATGGCGCTTCTCGACCTGGCTCACCTGTATCGGGCGCTGCGCAGGCAGAGCCCACGCGAAGTGGAGGTGGATGAGCCCATCGAACTCACGGGGAATCTCAGGACCCTGATCTTCAGCGACGACCGGACAGCGATCGAGGAGATCTGCATGGGCCCTGACCGGTATGGCAGGTGCCCGAGGGCACAGGAGGGTCACCCGATCGATTGCGCCGACAAATGGATCATGAACAAAGGCTGGAACTTCAAAGTGGCGCCGGACGCCGAAGCCTGCCCGCTCGTGTCTCTCGGACTCGCCCACCGCTACCTTCGCGCCGTCATCGCCGGCACGAGAGAGGCGGCTTGAGAACCCGGCGAATAAGTCATTCCAGGAAGGAGGTTGTCATGGCCATCGCTGCAAGAACAAGAACGCCTGAAATTGGGGTGTCTGGCGCCGATCTTGCCGGCGCCGCCCAAATCCTGAATACGCTGCTCGCAGACGAATACGTGCTGTACACGAAGACGCGGAACTACCATTGGAACGTCACAGGACCGCAGTTCAACGACCTGCACCGCTTCTTCGAACGGCAGTACGAGCAGCTGAATGAGGTGGTGGATGAGGTCGCTGAACGCGCCCGAACGCTCGGGGCGCCCGCGCTCGGCACTCTAAACGAGTTCGCTGAGGCGACCAGGCTCTCGGAGCACCCGGGCGAGTACCCCGATGCTATGACGATGATCGCGAACCTCCTGGATGATCACGAGGCGATCATCCGCGTGCTGCGCACTGACCTTGAGGCCTGCGCCGAGCGTTACCACGACGTCGGCACGAATGACTTCCTGACAGGTCTGATGGAGCGGCACGAGAAGATGGCCTGGATGCTGCGGTCGTTCCTGCAGCGCTAAGAACAAGGAGGACTGAAATGAACATCTGGTCGCAGATCGCCCGCCTGGGAGCGGCAGTCGCCGCCTTCGCCCCCCCCGTCCTCACCGAAGCCGCCGACGAACCCGACAAGGTCAACATTCCCGCGCTCGGAGTCACAGACCAGCCGGTCGCTGGTGTGGTGATGGAGGCACGCGAAGTTCCCGCCGAGCCGCTGGAGATCGAAGTCGTCGGCGTCGTCACGGACCCGTATGTCGCCGCACTGCCGGCGGACACATCCGTGCCCAACGCCCCCGGCGGTCAAGCTCCGGGACCGCGCGGTCCCACCAGGCCTGACGCCAGGCCGCGCGGAGACCGCAGCCGGCGTCCGTGCCCCTGGCACACCGATGGACACCGCTACGGATAAAAGATATGAGCGCTCTGCAGAGTGACCTGCGTGCGATCAGGAAGGCATCCTTTAAGGAAAGGGTCCTGAGCCACGCCTGGTGCTGGATCGTTTCCCGGGTGCTTGTTCCCTCTTCATGGCCGGGCCGTCCGCGCATCGGGCCGGTCACACTGGAGCTAACAGGCCGCCGCTCCGGCAAGCGTCGCCCGGTCGCTCTGACATGGATTGAGCTCAAAGGGACTCGATATCTAGTGTCAATGCTCGGAGAAAAGTCAGACTGGGTTCACAACGCCAGGGCAGCCGGCGGTGCGGCTGTCCTTCGCCGCGGAAGACGCCAGCGGGTGAAGCTGGTCGAACTGCCGGTTGATGAGAGGCCGCGCATCCTCCAGGCGTGGCTGAAGCGGACCGGGATATCGTCTGTGCCCCGGAAATACCTGGGACTGCAGCGCGACTCTCCGCTCGAGGGGTTCGAACGCATCGCGCCGTCGTGGCCGGTCTTCTGCATTCAAGCCAATCCGAGCTCTGAGCCCTAGGAGAAGAGGTGGGTTGCTAAGGGCGATGCATGACGGAGCGGCATCGGGCGGGACAGCGCTAAGGATGAGTGCGATGTACTCAATCAGTAGTTGTCCCCACTGCGGCAGTGACCGTCTGCTTCGTCCGTCAGGACGCGGTATCCTCGTCATTTGCCTCAACTGCGGTCAGGTGTCCACCGAGCCAGAGCTCCCGCCACTGCTCGGTGCGAAAGCAGAAAGCGACCTAGAACTCGTTCTGAGGAGCAACAGATGTTCAAACATGTGCTTGTCCCGATCGACGGCTCCCGGTACTCAGAGAGGGCAGTGGATTATGCCACCGAGCTGCTGACAGGGAGCGACGGCGAGCTTAGCCTGGTAATCGTCGTTCCCAACTACCTGGCGGCCGGGTTCCCCGGATCCAGCCTGCCTGGTGCCGCCGAGCTGGAGCAGCACCACAAGGAATTGGCGGAGCAATACGTGTCGCAGAAAGCAGCAGAGGTCTCGGCGCATTCGGGAGTGCACGCAAAGGGTGTGGCGCTGAAAGGGTCGCCCGCAGAGGAAATCAATGAATATGCCACGATGACGAGGGCAGATCTGATCGTGATCAGTTCGCACGGGATCACAACCTCTCCATCGGGTAAGGACGGCGTGCGCCTAGGAAGTGTCGCCCTGCGAGTCATGACGATAGCAACCTGTCCGGTCTTGCTCTTGCGTGCGTCTGTATAGGCTACGGGGTTGATCATGAATCTGTTCCGGCACATCATCGACAGTTAAGGAACCGGATTGCGGACCTCAGCTGACGTCAATCAAGGGCTCGCGAAGCTAGTCCCAATACTGCTGTTGCTGATGACAGTCGCCGCTGCAGCCATCGTCGTTCTGGCATTCCAGTCATGGGTGGACTTCGGCATCACGGAGATTAGCGGGACGGACGCCGAGGCTGCGACAGGCATCAGCGACGGATGGTTCGTCGCTGGGCTCGGATCAGCAATAATTGTCCTGATCGGCGGCATTTTATTCAGACCACAGCTCGCCCCTGTTTTGCTTCCAGCGATGGGGCTCGCTGGCGTCTGCACACTTGCTATTGCCGGATTCGATGCCGCGACAGGTTGGCACGCGGCCGGCGTGGAGCCGGGAAATCCAGGTATCCTTGTGCAGACACAAGGCGACCCGACGGCGGCGCCATACGCAATCGCGATGCTGGCGGTTCTAATCGCCGTGTCGGCCGCCGTTGTACGTGGCGTTCAACTCAGGGAGGGCCAGCGGCCATCTGGAGAGCCCATCCCGGATTAGGATGCGCTTGTGGCGATGGCAATGGAGGCACTGGACTAATGGCGCAGTCAGGAGGAGAGTCCAATATCGCTTGGCCAGCCACTGCCTACCCGAAAGAAATCTCCTTGCGTGACGATTCCGTTGCCTCGGTGCGGCCTCTGGAAGCAAAGGACGCCGAGGCCTTGCTCGCTTTCTTTCGGGACATTCCCGAGAGGGAACGGTTCTTTCTCAAGGACGATGTGACGTTGCCCGCCGTCATTGCGGACTGGGTCCGAGGGACGGAACGGGCGTTTGCCCTGATTGCCCTCATCTCCGGTCGCATTGTGGGCGAGGCCACTCTCGTGAGGCGTCGCGGGAAGGCTCGAAGCCATGTCGCTGACGTCAGGGTCGTGGTAGCTCAGGACGCTCGTGGCCGGGGCCTCGGGACCGCCCTAATCGGCGAACTGTGCGACGTGGCCCGCGACGCTGGACTGAACGGCGTCCTCTTCGAGGCCGTAGAGGACGCACAGGCAGAAGCTCTTGCCGCCGCAGACTCGCTTGGATTCGTTCGTCTAGGGCGGATCTACGGTGGCGCTATCGATCCAGAAGGCCGCTTACACGACCTGATAGTCCTGGTTATGCCCCTGCGCAGGTGGCGGACCTCCTCGGAATTCTGACGAAGCTTAGCTCTCGTCGAGCGTCTTCGCCCGGCGTCCCGCTATAAACGCCGCGGCCTCCGACCGCCGGCGCAGGTTAAGCTTCGTCAGGATACTCGAAACGTAGTTCTTTACGGTCTTGTCGCTGAGGAAGATGTCCGCTGCGATCTCCTTATTCGTCTTGCCCTCCGCGATCAGCCCCAGGATCTTCCGCTCCTGTGCTGAAAGCGCCGCCAGCTCATCGCCGTGGCCTGAGGCAAGCGCCCGCATGCGCACGAGCACCTTCTCGGTCACCGAGGGGTCAAGCAGCGATTCACCGCGCGCCACCCGCTCTATCGCTTCAGCCAGGTTCTGGCCGCGCGTCTGCTTCAGCAAATAGCCCGCTGCGCCCGCCATGATCGACCCGTAAACCGCCTCGTCGTCGGCGTACGAAGTGAGCATGATCACCTTCGTCTCCGGCTGCTCTGCGCGTATCTGTCTGCATGCCTCCACCCCGTTCCCGTCCGGCAGACGAATGTCCATCACGATGACATCCGGGCGTGACCGGCGCGCGGCGCTTATCGCCTCCGCCACCGTGCCCGCTTCCCCCACTACTGTCATCCCCGGTCGCCGGTCCAGCAGCGTCCGCAACCCCATCCGCACCACCTCGTGGTCGTCCACCAGCAGAATCGCGACGCTCTCTTCAGTCATGCCCCGTCCCCTTCGCTTGTTCGCGCGGCAGTTCGACGCGCACCCGCGTACCGCGCCCAATCTCACTATCGATCAACACCTTCGCGCCCATGCCCCGCGCTCGGTCCTTGATGTTGCGCAGCCCGTGCTTCTCGGCAAAGCCGCCGCCGCGCGCATCGAATCCCTTGCCGTTGTCCGCCACTTCCAGGCTCACGCCTCCGCCGGACCCCATCAGCGTGATCGAAACTGCTGTCGCGCCGGAGTGCTTGCTGACGTTGTTCAGCGCCTCTTGAGCGATGTGGAACAGCCCTACTGCCTCGGCCTGCTCCAGAAACCCGCTTGGCGGCAGCGCCATCTGCACCTGCACGTTCATCAGCGTGTTGATACGCAGCGTCTCCGCCAGCTCGCGGATAGCCCCCGGCAGGTCGTCCACCTCCGACACCTGCGCCCGCAGGTCGAAGATGTAACTGCGGATGTCCTTTATCACCTGGTGCAGCTTCTCTATCGCTTCGTTCAGCGTCGGCTGCACCTCCTCCGGCGCCTCCCTAACTCTGTCTGCCGCGTCCTCCAGGTGCAGGGCTACCGCATACACTGTCTGGATCACCCCGTCGTGCAGGTCCATCGCTATCCGTTCCCGCTCCGCCAGGCGCGCCAGGCTCTCCAGGCTGTCCTGGAGCCGGCTGGTCTCAATCGCGGCCGCTGCCTGCGTGGACAACAGCCGAACCATCTCTTCGTCCCTGTCATCGAACGTCTCGCCGCCCTGTTTATCCGTAAGGTAAAGGTTCCCGATGATCCGCCCCCGCGACACCACCGGCACGCCCAGAAGAGACCTCATCCGCGGATGGTTCGGCGGGAACCCCACCGCTCGCCCATCGCTCGCCATGTCGGCCAGCCGCAGGCTCGCTCCCTCGTGCAGCAGCACGCCCAACAGCCCCCTCCCGCGCGGAATGTCGCCGATCCGCGCCCGCTCCTCCTCCGTGATCCCGCTCGTCACGAACTTCGCGATCCGCCCCTCATCATCCAGCACGCTCAGCGCCGTATATCGCGCCTGGACCTGCTCGCTGGCCACATCCACGAGCTTCTGCAGGATCGCATCGAGCGACAGCTCCGACGTCAGCGCTATTCCAGCTTCTACCAGCGCCCGGATGTCATCGGCCGTATAAGAGGTCACCATCAATCGCATTATAAGGCCCCTCCTATATCCCCCTTCAGAACGGGCCGATTGGCCTGTCGCGCGCGGGACTAATGCCCCTTAGGGATCGCTCGGTTCTCCGCCTAGGCTGGTCATATGAAACCGGAGCGCGAACTGACAGTGCTTATCATCGACGAACACCCGGAAGTCTCGCAGATGCTTGCCCGGGGCCTCAGGCGCATCCCCGGCATTCGCGTCGTCGGCGAGACATCCAACGTCATGCTCGGGGCGGAGCTGGCCCACCGGTTAGAGCCCGGCGTCATCGTCGCCGATTTCCGGCGCACAGGTCCGCCCCGCGCGGAGACCTATCGCTGGCTCGCCCGCGTCAGCCCCACCTCCCGGATTATCGCCCACACAAGCTACCTTCCGAGCGGCGACGAGCGCGCTCTTCGTGAAGCCGGCGTCGCCAACTGCCTGCTAAAGGGAGGCAGCGTTAAGAAGCTGGCCGGCCAGATTATCGAAATCGCAAATTCCCCTGATGGCCGCTCATCGACGAACCAGTCCAGCAGAAAGGAGACCTAACATGCTGCGTCGTTGGCTTAAACCTTGTCCACGATGCCGCGGCAACCACCTCCTCGAAATGAAGGACGATACCCACCACGCCGTAAGATGCATGCAATGTGGGTATCTCCTCCTTCCCGGCCAGATCCGATTTCTGGCCGAGGACGTCGTGCTGAAGAACACGTCGGACCGTAACCGGACCGGTGCTTGATCGACGGGCCGCCGGATGACCACACGCAAGCAGACAAAGAAGCAGCATCGCCTCCAGCGACAGACCGAGCGCCAAAGCTGGGAACGCTCCCGACTCCGTAGCCGCCTCATCAAGGCGGGGCTCGCCGCCGCCGCCGCGATCGTTATCATCGCCCTCGCCGTCTTCCTTCGCCCATGGTCCAGCTCGAGCGGTGAGGCCGAGGCTAACCTCCCCGCGCTGGCCCTCTCCATCGGCGACAACTTCTTCCGGCCGGAGACGCTCACCGTCCAGGCCGGCCAGAAGTACCGCCTCAATCTCGTCAACACCGGCCTGAACACCCACGACATCTGGGGCGCCGGCAGCGATGGCCAAACTTCAACCGGCGATGACTACCGCAGCGAGCCCATCCCCGGCGGCGGCTCCGCCAGCGTCAAGATCAAGTACGACAACCCCGGAACCTACTACTTCGTCTGCACCTTCCACGCCGGCCAGGGTGGCACGTTCATTGTCCAATAATGGATTGGGCGAAAGCCGGTACTTGGCCTAAAGGAGGGTGGAGAATGGGAATGTAAGGAGCGGCATTCCTCGGGGATCGCTCTGCTTCTGCTACCAGAGCTATGAGGCATTTCTGCATTTCACGGAGACGCTACGCCGTAAACAAGCACGCTGAGAAAGGTCTGTCCTGGATCCGCCGCCATCCCATTACCCCAGGACCCTCGGGCGTCTAGCTCCCTTCGCGATGTCGGGGAGCATCGGGCGGGACGTTATGGGATTAACCTGGAGCCGGGACGCGCGATTAGTGGCGGGATCGTCCGAGATTCCCGCCAGCGGCGGCCTACGAGGTGGGAGACCTTGTTCGTGGTCGCTCAGAAATACAGGCGCCAGCCTACTGCCAGCGGAAGAGGCGGAGGGAGACGAGGAAGCCGCACCCGGCCCAGGCCAGGAGGACCAGCCAGCTGACCCATAGGTCCGCGGGGCCGCCGCCGTGGTTGATGACCTCTCGCAAGGCGTCGTTCAGGTGGGTAAGGGGGACGGCGTTGACCACGGGCGCCAGCGCCGGCGAGGGGTCGACGGGGAAGTACGAGCCGCCCAGGAACAGCATCGGGAAGGCGACGAGCTGCTGGACGACGTTGAACGACGTCACCGTCCGGG
Source organism: uncultured Dehalococcoidia bacterium (assembly GCA_964479365.1). Taxonomy (GTDB): domain Bacteria; phylum Chloroflexota; class Dehalococcoidia; order SM23-28-2; family RBG-16-64-32; genus CF-163. Next base: position 3,716 of record CAYZLC010000019.1, on the reverse strand, counting down.
CGAAGCTGGCGATCACGTAGCCTATCGAGAGCATGCAGAGCACGCCGAGGACGGCCGTGAGGGCCAGCCAGACAACGCTGCCCTGCACCTCGACGCCGAAGGCGAGCCGTCCGAGGGCGAGGATGATCGCCACCTGCGCGATGGAGACAGCGGCGAAGGAGACGGCCTGGCTGCCGATGAAGGCGCCGGGCCGCAGCGGCGTGACGCCCAGCCGACGCAGGATGCCCTGCTCGCGCCAGTTCACCATCATGAAGCCCACGGCCAGGTTCGTGAACATGATCGTCATGCCCACCATCCCCGGCGTCAGGAAGTCGATGTAGCTGCCCGAGTTCGTGTCCACGGCCTCGCTGCGCATGCGCACGGGATCGCGCATGGGGTTGACCTGCTCGTTGTAGCCGTCGACAACCGCCTTGAGAGTGGTCGTGGCGTAGGCCAGCTCGGTGGGGTTGGAGTTGTCGTAAAGGACCTCGAGGTCGCTGCCGCCCATCGCGAGCGAGGTCTCGAAGCCGGCGGGGATGACGACGAGGGCCTCGCGGTCGCCGTCGTGGAGCGCGGCCAGCTCGGCGTCGCGCGGGCCAAGGTTCAGCTCGACGCTATCGACCGACTCGAAGGCGGCGACCAGTTCCGCGGCGGCCGGACTGCGGTCCTCATCAACGACAGCCAGTCGCAGGGGCTGCTGGTCGGGGGAGAACAGCGCGCCGAACACCAGCATGGACAGCGCGGCGATGAAGATGCTAACGAGCCAGAAGGTGACGTTGCGGCGAAGGATCGTCGCCTGCGAGATGGCCATCCGGAGGAAGCCGCGCGTGTACATGTCAGGGCCGGAGCTTTCTGCCGGTCATGGAGATGAACACGTCCTCCAGCGTGGCCGTGCGCACCTGGAGGTTCAGCAGCCGCGCGTCGGTGATGGCCGATAGCGCCGACAGCGTCTGAGACACGTCCGACGTGAACAGGATGTCGCTGCCGTCGTTGCGGACGAGGCGTCGCACGGCGGGCAGGGCGAGCAGGCGGTCCTCGTCGACCGGGGACGCGAACGCGCACTCGATCGTGCTGTCGAAGTCGAGGTCGAGGATGAGGTTGCGGGGAGTGTCCAGCGCCTCTATGCGGCCGCGGTCCATGATCGCCACGCGGTCGCACAGGGTCTCAGCCTCCTCCATGTAGTGCGTCGTGAGGATCACCGTCTTGCCCTCGTCGCGGATGTTCTGGGCGAGATCCCACAGGTCGTGCCGAGCCTGCGGGTCGAGCCCGGTGGTGGGCTCGTCGAGGAAGACGATGTCGGGGTCGTTGACCAGCGCCACGGCGACGGAGAGGCGCTGCTTCTGGCCGCCGGAGAGGTCCTTGACGAGCGAACGGCGCTTCTCCTCGAGGGAGAATCGCTCCAGGAGCCGCTCGAGCGGCACACGGCGGCGGAAGAGGGCCGCGAACGTGCGCAGCGTCTCCTCGACGGTGAGTTCGGGCCACAGGGCCTGCGACTGGAGCTGCACGCCTATGCGGTCCTGCACGGCGGACCTCCTGCGGACGGCGTCGAGGCCGAGAAGAGTGATGCGGCCGGCGTCCGGCGCGCGCAGGCCTTCGATCATCTCTAGGGTGGTGGTCTTGCCGGCGCCGTTGGGGCCCAGGATGCCAAAAGTCTCGCCGGCGGTGACTTCGAACGATATGCCGTCGACGGCGGTGAGGGCACCGTAGCGCTTGGTGAGGCTATCGATGCTAAGGACGGCGTCGCCGGTGAGGGCGCGGGCGGGGCGGGTGCGGAGCGAGGGCGCGATCATTTGCGACCTGCGGATCGCCGCCGAGTGGCTCCGGCGGGCTCAGCGGCGGGCCCCGGGGCCGCCTTGAGGGGGGCGGGCAGCAGTTCGGGCAACTCCTCGGCCCGGTCGAATACGCCGTCGTCAACGATCGCGGGGACGGCGGCGCGCAGGGCGGTCAGGACGACCTCCGCAGTGAACGCATCGGGGTCGATGGTCCGGTTGTGCCGGAGACCTTCCCATACGCACATGAACATGGTGGCCAGCGCTTCAGGGTCGGCATCGGCGCTTATGTCGCCGCGGTCATGGGCCTCAGCAAGAAGCTGTGAGACCGACTCGCGCCAGAAGGTCAACTCTTCTCGCAGGCTGCCGCGGAGGACGTCACTGCGGAGTATCTCGGGCCAGAGCTCGATGTTGACACGGGCGATCGTGTCGAACTGCGGGTCGTTGAAGACGGCGAAGAACGTCTTGCCGATGGCGCTGAGAGCGTCGAGAGGCGTCGAAGCGCGGGAACGGGCGGCCTCGAACAGGGCGCGGCCCATCTCCTGGCTGCGGCGGTTGATGGCGTGGAGCACGGCCTCCTTGCCGTCGAAGTAGCGGTAGATTGCGCCGGCGCTGAGGCCGGCCTGGGTGGCGATGTCTTGCATGGAGGTGCCGTGGTAGCCGTCGCGGGCGAAGCAAGCCCAGGCGGCGTCGAGGATCTGGTTGCGGCGGGCTTCGATGTGCGCGTCGGTGGCCCAGCTCATGCGATAAACGTTTCTTCACGAATATGAATACTCATTCAGTATCGTGAATGATAGTTCAGTCGAGGATGCTTGTCAATGCCCCAGGGGGGAGATTTCGCTGGCACGGACCCGGCGGTAACCCCAAGGACAAGGATACGGAACGCCGTCAGGATGAGGCGCGGCGGGCCTGCGCGATGGCAAGCCGGCCGGCGTCTAGACCAACCTGTGTCGCGCCGCGTACACCACAGCCTCGAGCTTGCTGTGGACGCCCAGCTTCGCCAGCAGGTGCTCCACGTGGTTGCGCACCGTCGTCCGGCTGACGCAGAGCACATCGGCAATCCGGGCGGTGCTGAGGCCGGTGGCCATCAGCTCAAGCACCTCCGTCTCCCGGCGCGTCAGGCGAGACCCGCCACTCTGCTCGTCGTCGAGCCCCTCAGACGCTGGTAGCTGCGCAAGCTCGCGACGCAGTCGCACCTCTTTGCGACGCTGCCCGGTGACATCGCGAAAGAGGTGGACGGCGAGAGTCGAGCGCTTCACCCTGCCCACAAGCACGACGATGCTGATGTTGATCCAGCGCGGCTTACCGGAGGCAGCGCGCGTGCGCACATCGTAGTTCTCGGGAGCCCGGCCGTGGCGGGCGCACTCGATCACCGGACAGTCGGCGCCACAGAACGGGTGGCCCAGGTGGTCGCCGCCGGCGATAACGTCGAAGCACTCCCGCCCCAGTACATCCTTGGCCTTGAACCCCAATAGCCGCTCCGCCGCTTGGTTCCAGAAGACGATCTTCTGGTCGTAGTCCACTGCGTAGACGCCGTCTCCCGAGAGTTGGAACGCCTGGAGCAACTTTATCGGCTCCTGCGCTAGTCTCATGGGAACAGAATCGAGCCAGGGCGTTGGCGGGCACAGTGCCAAACGGCCCTACTTCGTGGGAAAAATGATGCAAACTCCCCATGCATGCCTGGCTTAGCAGGCACTAGATTAAGAACGTAAGCGATTGCATCGCAAAGGAGGTCTGCACATGACACAAGCACCACCGACTCCGGCGAAGACAAACGGCACCGGCACCGTCTTCACGCCGGACCAGTTGCAATACGTAGACGAACTCAAGAAAGGCCGCTTTGACCTCCAATGGCTGAAGGACCCTAAGCCAAACTGGGGGATCAGGGCGCAGATGCGTCATCCAAATCGCGGGTTGACGCTTCAGGACATCAACAACGCGTATGCGGGCGAGCCGGAGGATGCCCCG
>CAYZLC010000018.1:0-16524 GCA_964479365.1 uncultured Dehalococcoidia bacterium | reverse complement strand
GGATGCTCCCTGAATCCCAAAGAGGATGCAATCAGATTCCCTGGAAACTGTCGAATGGTCGTGTTGTAGACCTGCACCGAGTCGTTGTACCGCTTCCGTTCCACGGACAACCGGTTTTCGGTCCCCGCCAGCTCGTCCATCAGGCGGATGAACGTAGCATCCGACTTCAGCCGGGGGTAGTTCTCCACCACCACGAGCAGCCGGGAAAGCGCGCTGGATAGCTCGTTGCTGGTCGCGATTCGATCTTGTACGCTTCCCGCTCCCGCCATCTTTGCCCGCGCATTGGCAATGGATTCCATGATTGACTTTTCCTGGGCGGCAAATCCCTTGACCGTTTCAACGAGATTCGGGATGAGATCGGTACGGCGCTGGAGCTGGTTATCCACCTGAGCCCACTTGGCCTTGATATCCGTGTCCATGGTAACCAGTTGGTTCCACTTTGACACCAAGGTGCTGCCCGCGACCAGAACAGCAAGGACGATCACGCCCAGAACGATCCATACCGGCTTCATCTTCATGCCCGTTCACTCCTTCTCCGGCTCTCGCCGATCTCCGACAGCGAAATCCGACAGAGTGCTCTGGCCGCTGTCCCCTGTCGCCGTCCCTATCCCTGTTGCTCTCGGCTCATGGTTCACCAACCTCCCCCTGCACCCCCGCCACCCGTTGAACCCCCGCCGAAGCCGCCGAACCCCCCGGAGCTGAACCCACCTCCGGACCAACCCCCGCCCGACCAGCCCCCGAATGCGCCGCCAGAGCCGGCGCCGAACCAGAACGGCCCCCAGAAGCCTCCGCGCCCCCGCCTCCCGCGAGCCTGAACATAGGTCCGACGATCCATCGCGGAGAGGCCCGCAGAGAAGAGCGCCAGCAAGAGGAAGATCCCCAGGAGGATTACCGTGGGCCCGCTCCAGAATGCGCCCTGGCGCCGGGCCGGTCGCACAGCCGGCTGCCGTCCTTGGGTGCCTTCACCCCCCTGCGCCAGAATCACGCTGGCCAGTGCCTCGGTTCCCCGTAAGATCCCCTCAGCATATCGCCCGGCGCGGAAGTACGGAACAATGTACCGATCGCGGATCTCCCCAACCTTCCCATCGGGCAGTATTCCCTCCAATCCATACCCGGTGGTGATCCAGAGACGCCGATCTCTCACCGCCACGAGAAACAACAGGCCGTTGTCCTGTCCTTGCTTCCCGATCTTCCAGCGGTCAAAGATGGCGACGGAATATTCTTCGATCGAAAGGGGCGCAGTGGACGGGACGGTCAGCACTGCGATCTCCGCCGTCGTGCGCCGCCGGACATCCTCGATCACGCCGGTCAGCCGCTGCCGGGTGCCGCTGTCCAGGATTCCGGCGAGATCCACCACGGGACCGGTTGGCGAGGGCAGCTCGGGCGACGCCGCGGACGCGGGAATCGAGGACACCAGAAGAATGAGCCAGGCCCAGAGCGCGAGGCTACGCAGCGAGTCCATCCACCACCCGAACCAGCCCTTGAACCTCTTCCAGGACCTCTTGGTACAGTGTCTCGAGGCCGGAGCCCGCGAGCCGGATGCCTCCTCGCTTCAACTGATAGGCCCTTCGCAGGCTGGTTGTGAACGCACCGAATCGGGCCTGGGTTCGTTCCAAGACGGTGTCCGTCCCACCGCTCGGATCTTCCCCACCCAACCGAAGGAGCGTTCGTGCCAGGACTACAATGCTAGGCACCGCAACTGCCAGGATGCGCTCCAGCTCAGTCGGTGTATGGGCGGATTCAACGTAGGATTGGCAGAGCTTCAGCAGTTTTCCTCGCAGCTCCTGCTCGCATTGGAACCGCAGATTGCCGCGGCCTACGTGCAGGTCCGCCAGAAGGTCGGGGCCCCGGAGCGTCCGGTGGCGTTCCTGCATGTCAAGGAACTCGATAGGGAAAGCGTCCAGTGACGCATGCAAGGTGTCCGGATCGAGGAACAAAGGGGTGGCGAATCCCTGCCGATGCCAGTTCCGGAGGCTCCCGGAGGCTTTGCGAAGAAGGGCCGCCGTCAGGCGTCGTAGAATGACCGCCACGTTGATGTCCGAGCGCCCGGGGACATGCTCGTCCGCTGCCGCACTCCCATACAGGAAAACGGCTACGAGATCCTCTCCGTAGAGGTCCTGGGTCTCCTGGACGAACTTTTGGAGGAGCTGTTCCACGCCCAGACTCCCGTGGTCAGATCAACGGCAGCGTCTTGTCCCTGCACGCCTCCCTGAGCCCTCCACCGTGCCGGGTTCCTGGGTCCAAGTGTGAATATATTATCACGGCGACGAATCGGCTTCGGCAGGGGGGACTGGGGGGTGGCAAGGCGATGAGGACACTTACGAGGTCTCCGCCAAGACGCGGCTGAGAGCCATCACGGCCGGAGGACGAATCTCAGTAAAGCGAAAGCCGTGACGGATGGGCTCGCCCGGGATCTGTGCCCCCAGTGGTTCCACGCGGACGATCGTTCCTTCTGTTGGGAGGTGGCCGTGGGCGGTCTGGAGAGTGACCTCCAGGTGGGTCCCGGTAGGAACAACCAAGTACAGCCGAAGGGACAGTCCGCCTCGGCTGACGTTCTCCGTTCGTCCCTGGTGGAGGGATCGCGGCTGACCCTTGGGATGGCAGATCACAGGCAGGTCTACGGGGATCCGAACGACCCCCTTCCACACCATTCCTTTCCGGCGCAGCAGATCCTTCAGGGCTTGGTGCTGGTCGGGCGATGTCCGGTCAAAAGCCACGCCGTGGATTGTGCCGTTCTCCGGCCCCAACTGCTTGGTCCAGACGACCCGGCCCTCCATCGAAACGCGGTCCTGGTCTGTCCGAAGAACGAGAGCAAGGTGGGTCGAGGGGTCAATGGGGTCGGAAAGTTCCAGGCAGGCTCCCCCCTCGCTCAGGTTGCACGTCCATCCGACTCCCGACCTCACAGGGTCAAGGCGCTTGGTTGCATACAGGACTGGAACCACGATCGGGTATCGGGCGAAAGCCCGTCGCCCCAACCAGTCACGCATCCGGCGGCCTCCTGGGAGCCCCTTGGAAGGGAGCATGGCGACTGGTGCGGGAGGCGGGGGTCGAACCCGCACGGGCCGAGGCCCACAAGATTTTAAGTCTCGTGCGTCTGCCTATTCCGCCACTCCCGCACACGTCCCGAGAGGCATTCGTAGCACCCACTTACAGGCAAGTCAAGGATTTGTGGGCCGTCAGCGGTCAGCCCTCAGCTTTCGGCCCCGAACGACCGAGCGGCCAAGAGAAGAAGACGCTGGACAAAGGAGCAGGGACCGAAGGAGCAGACCGGCTGCCGACGGGGGGACGCTGACGGCTGAGGACTGGAGAGTGGAGGCGCGGGGCGGACTCGAACCGCCGAATCGAGGTTTTGCAGACCTCTCCCTTAGCCTCTTGGGTACCGCGCCCTGCCGCCATAATAGGTCAACCCACCGGGGCAGTCAACCTGAACCCAACATCTAACCGCCAATGGTCAGGTCCGGCAATCGGGCAACTTGGCAACTTGGCAATCAAGGCCGCCGAGTTGCCCCGCCATCGGCGGGGTTGCCCCGCGTCCCGCGGGGTTGCCAGGTCATCATGGCGTTGTTGGCGCCTTGGCGGTTCAAATGCAGTCATTAGGCTCAGACGTGGTTTCGGAGCATCAGCTCCTTCGGATGGGGGTTCAGGTAGATCTGATCCTGGAGGTAGGGAACGGGGCTCCGCGCAAGGTGATGCTTGAGCAGGGTGAGCGGCACGATCAGGGGAACCAGTCCCCGGTGGTAGTCGGTGATCACCGCCACCAGCTCGGCTTTGTCCTTGGCAACCAGGTCGCGCTTGAAGTACCCCAGGATATGATGCATGACGTTCGTCTGCTTCTTGGCCGTCGCCTTGACCTTGAGCGCCGCCATGAAGAGTTCCCCGTAGCAGGCTTCGAGCTCCCGTGACGACATCGCCTTGGCATTGGCGACCAGCCGGCCCAGCTCCGCATAATGCTTGGGGCTATGCGCCATGAGCAGCAGCTTGTGAGTCGTGTGGAAGGCCACCAGCTTCCCGCGGGAAAGTCCTCCTGCTATGAGCTCTCGCCAGCGGCGGTAGGAGAAGACCCGTTCGACGAAGTTCTCCCGGAGGGGCAGGTCGTGGAGACGCCCCTCCTCCTCCACAGGCAGCAGGGGGAAGCGCTCCATCAGGGCCCGTGCGAAGATCCCCACCCCATCCTTGCCGGGGATCCCGCTCGCCCGGTACACGCGCACCCGCTCCATTCCGCAGCTCGGCGAGTCGCTCTTGAGGATGTAGCCGGACAGGTGCATCTTGGCCAAGGCATCCAGCCGTACCTTGGTCCAGGTCTGCATCGGTGCCGTCTGGTCCTCCCCGGTCTTCGCGAAGACTAGACGGGGTGCTGCAGCGTCTCCGACCAGCCGCAGCGTCTCCCGGGGCGTGCTCAGACCCATCTCCACCTCCGGGCACACCGCCACCCATTCGAAGAATTGGCCGAGCGTGTCCGTGATGTAGCGGTCCCGCTTGTGGCCCCCATCGAAGCGGACCTCCTGGCCCAAGAGGCACGCACTGATCCCGACGCGGAGGCGTGTGGTGCTCTCGCCGGGCGACGCTGGTGACGAACTCATGGGTGGCGACCCCCTGCACCATCGGCCAGGACGGCCTCCGCAGCCCGGCGGCCGGCGGCCATGGCACCGTTGATCGAGGCGTTCTCCACGTGATCGCCGCAAAGGTAGAGGCCGTCTTCCAAGCAGACCGGCCGGCTGGCCGGCTGAAGCGTTCCGGGGCGCTGGTCGAACTGGGCGAACGGGATGCGGTACGTTTGGAGGTGCCGCCACCCCGAGACCTGTTTCGGGCCGAACCAGTCTCCCAACTGCGCGCGGACCTTCGCTTCGAGCGCCATGTCATCCTCGCGGGGAGACCCCAGGACGGTGGCGCAGATCAGATGGGCGCCAGGCGGCGCGTACGTGGGAGCCACGCGGCTCGGGACACACAGGTTGGTGACGGGGCCGCGCCCATCTCCATCCAGGATCAGGAGGGGGTCATCCACCGGCGGCCGGTCCGCGGCGAAATAGAGGCAGGTGACCGAGCGAGGCGTGGGGGGAGCAAAGGCGCCGGTCAGGCGCGACGCCTCGGGGCCCTCGGTGGCCACGATGACGGAGCCAGCCAGCAGTCTGTCCCTATTCTCAAGCCTGACCCAACGCCCCTCGCCGTCCTCCCCGATCGCCGTCACACGCGCGCGGAGGCGGATGGCACCCTCAGGAAGTTCGGCGGCGATCTGGGCGGGGATCGTGCCCATCCCGCATGCGGGCAGGACCGTATCTCCGGCCGAGAGCATCCGGTACACGAAGTACAACATCCGGCTTGACGTCGAAAGATCGCGATCCAGGAAGATCCCGCCCAGGAACGGCCGGAAGAACCGGTCCAGCATGGTGTCCGAGACGCCTGCCTCCCGCAGTGCCGCCTCCGTTGTGCGCTCGGGCGCGGCCCAGATTGCCTCCAGCGACGTGGCCAACGCCTGCCGGCGAAGGCGGAGAACGGCCAGCTTGTCGCGAAGCGTCCCCACGGGAGCCAGAAGACCCGCCATGGCCGAGAGCGGCCTGCGGAATGGATCCATCACCGTGTGGAAGTGCCCCTGAAAACGGACCAATGCCCCCGGCTCAAAGGCGCGAAGGTCGAGCGCCGGGTAATCCAAGAGGCGACTGGCCTCCGGATATGCGGTGAAGAAGACCTGGAAGCCACGGTCAAGCCGGAAGCCATCCACCAGGTCGGTTCGCACGCGCCCACCGACGCCATCCGAAGCCTCGAGCACGGCGACTGACATGCCAGCCCGGACGAGTGTATGGGCGCAAGTCAGACCCGCGAGGCCTGCGCCGATGATGATGACCGCTAAGCGGTCCCTGGCGCCTGGGGTCATCCCGCGTTGAGCCTCCAGATCGCAAGGTTGAGGATGGCCGCGAAGCCCACCCAGGCGAAGTACGGGACGAAGAGCAGCGCTGCCGCCGTTGAGATTCTGCCAAAGATCAACGTGGTCGCTCCGATGGCTAGCCAGAGCAGCAGGATCTCCGCAAAGGCCGCCCCCGGCAGGCGCAGGGCGAAGAGCAGGCCGGACCAGGCAACGTTCAAGGCGAGTTGCACGGCGAAGAGAGTGAGGGCAAGGCGCATTCCGTCGCCCCCGCTCCGCCACACGAGCCACGCGGCAAGAGCCATCATCATGTAGAGCATGGACCACACCGGGCCGAAGATCCAGTTGGGGGGCGTCCACCACGGCTTGGCAATCCCGGCGTACCACCCGTTCACCGAGGGCGAGGTGAGCAGCGAACCAATACCCGCGGCGGCGAAACAGACGGCGAGGCAGATCACGAGCGCCAGGATCTGCTGCCCCATCTTCTTTCCCCCATCCCGTGTCCTCATCGCGGCCCGTTCTCCCCGCTCGGCTCTCGGCTCTCGGCGCTCATGCGCTTTCTCGCGGATAGGATGGTCAGGTACGATTCGCCCCGGTCTCGCCTGATGGATCTTGCGGCATGGCCTCCTTCAGCGAGGCCGGGGCGTCAACGAGCCAACAACGAAGCCCTCGGTCCTGATCTGTCCTACGGTATGAGCTTGGCGTAGGTCGCGTCATCAAAGCCGACGATGAGCGTGCGGCCTCTGCGGAGTGTCGGGGCACGCAAATTCCCCGTCGGCCCCAGGAGCAACGCCTTGAGCGTCGCCGCGGCCGCTTTCTCCTTGCGGAGGTCCAGATGGACCACCTGCTTCCCCTTCGTGGCGTAGATCTCGTCCACATCGCGGAACAGGGCCAGGGCCTGCTTCTCTCTCATCGTTGCCTTCTTCGCATCCACCTGTGTTGCGGTTTCGACCTTGTGCTTCGCAAGGAACCCTTGCGTCTTGGCACAGGTCTTTCACCCGGGTCGGTGATAGCTCCAATCAACGCTGGCCATCTTGCTTCCCCTTTCCCATGAGTTGTCTCTGTGAACGCCGTGCGGGTTGCCTCGGGGCTGTGACTTGCAGCTCTGGCCGTCCGGCCTCCTCGCACCAGCGGTTCACGCGCTCCACGTATGCCGCCACGTCGGTCTTGGTCTCCATCCCGGCCAGGGACATGTAGCGAATCTTGCCGAAGACGGGTCGCTCGGACCAGGGCCGATCGTGTTTCCCGAGGCACCACAGGATGTTGGCGTACGTGTTGGGATTCCGGCCATCCAGGGCGTGCTTCTCGTGCAGGCGGATCATCGTCTGCTGTGCCTCGGCCGGCGCCCTGCTCCACTCGATGATCTTCTTTCCCCAGTACATCCGGTAATAGCCGAACATGGCCCCGGTCGCCAGGAGTTCCGCCTGAATCGCGTTCCAGAGGTAGTCATGGGTCTGGGCGGTTTCGAACTTCTGTGGGGTGTACAGGTACGGTCTGCGATCCTTGGCGTGGACTCGGAGCGTGTCTCGCGCCCATGCCGGCAGCGCCTCCAGCGACCGGTGGTGCGGGTTGTAGAGGCAGAAGTTGTAGGCAAGCTCGCGCCGCACGATGAGCTCCTCCAGGAATGCGTCCCGATGTTCCCGGGCAACCCTGGTCGCGTCGCGAACGGCCAGCGCCACCTCCTGGACGGCGATCTGGCCGAAGTGCAGGTAGGCGCTCAGCCGCGAGGTACTTTCCGTGCCTGGTCGGTTCCGTGCCAGCGCGTATTTCCTCAGGCCCCCGGCGACGAAGGCCCGGAGGCGCCTTCGCGCCTGCTGGTAGCCGCCGTGGTAGATCGGCGACGGATGGACGCTGTGGTCAATGGCACACTCCGCGATCAGCGTATCGATTGTCTCCGCTGTGACGCGGGTCCCCGGGACATCCAGCCGAATCCCCAGGGAATCCTTGCGAACCGATGGCTCTGGCACGGGTCGCAGGTGGTCGGGAAGCATCCGCTGGATGCGGGGACGCAGCGTGTAGGCCCCGTACTGCTCCCCGGGAATCGCCGCCAGAGGAACTATGCCGTTGCTGTCCACGGCCCCCATGGCCACGTCCACCCGTCCTGCCACCCGCCGGCTCTGCTCGGGGAGGATGAAGGCCGGAAAGTCATCGGTGATGACGAGGGCCGCCCGGTGGGCCAGCCGATAGAAAAGGTCGTTGGGATCCTCGGGGTGCTGACGCAGGTAGAAATGGTACTGGATGCCCCGCCGGGCAAATCGCTCGGGCAGTTCCACAACTCCTTCCAGAATGAACCGGTGAATCCTGTCATTGGCATGGGGATAGGTATGCCCCAGCCCCTGGTACGCGACCAGCGGGAGATGCAGCCGGTTCGCCGCCTCGATGGCGGCGGTCAGTGCCCAGTTCTGCTCGGCGCGGTGATACATCTGGATCCAGTACAGAACGAAGTCCGCCCCGGACCGTTCTGGCTGATCATTCAGGAGCCGCATGCGCTCCGCCGGCGTGGTCCCTGATTTCGCGTCCACTTCTTGCCCCTGGTTTCGGTATTCAGGCAATCGCGCAATTTGGCAACCAGGCAACTGGGAAAAACACGTCCCGGAGTTGCCCGTTTCCCCGGATTGCCAGATTGCCCCGCCTCAGGCGGGGTTGCCAGGCCTATCGGCCAAGTAAGTGCCTGAGAGCGGCCTCGAGTTCGGGATGCCGGAATCGGTAGCCCGTGGCCTGCAGCCGCGTCGGCATCACCCGCTGGCTGGTGAGCAGCAGGGCGTCTGCCAGCTCGCCGAACGCGAGCCTGGCGGCGAAGGCGGGCAGGGGAATAATCGCCGGGCGGGACAGCACGCGGGCCAGCGTTCGGGTGAACTCCGCGTTGCTCACCGGCGTGGGAGCCACCGCGTTTACGGGTCCCTGGAGGGCCTCGGTGACGATGGCGTGGTGAATCACCCCGACGATATCATCAATGGCGATCCAGCTCATGAACTGCGCCCCGCTCCCGATCCGCCCGCCGGCGCCCATCCTGAATGGCAGGAGCATCTTCTTGAGCGCCCCGCCCGCGGGACTCAGGATCATCCCGAACCGGAGATGGACTACCCGGATGCCCGCCCGGGAGGCAGGCTCGCTGGCCGCCTCCCAGTCGCGACACACCTGGGCAAGAAAATCGCTGCCCGGCGCGCTGTCCTCCCGCAGTATCTCCTCACCTCGATTCCCGTAGAACCCGACGGCCGAGGCGCTGACCAGCACCTTGGGCCGGCGGGACAGCCGCGCCAGTGACTCGCACAGCCGGCGGGTTCCTTCCACCCGGCTGCGCCGGATCTTTTCCTTGCGGGCCGCGGTCCAGCGGGCCGCGGCGATGTTCTCCCCCGCCAAGTGCACCACCGCATCCACACCCTCCAGGTGAGACAGCTCCCTCACCCCTCCCGCAGGATCCCAGGGTATCTCCCCGACACCGGCGGCCTTCCGCACGAGCCGGGTCACCCGATGTCCCCCCGCCGTAAGGAACGGGACCAGCGCCAAACCGACCAGGCCACTGGACCCACTGATCGCGATCTGCATGGCTTCCCCCCTTCCAGCCCGAGCATGCGTCTCAATGTCGGCCTGCGTGACGGCATGCCGGTAGGCGAAGATCCGGTGGAGCTTCCGACGGACTGCCGCCCCACCGATCGCATCCCCCAACCATCCACAGGGGAGCTGATACTCAATCTGGTCCTCCAGGATGGCCGCCCCCAGGCCATCGGGCCTGAACCGATGGGTGTGCACCCACCGGGTAAAAGGACCGTGGACCTGCTCGTCCTGGAACTGCTCGCCCTCCACGCCGTCGCGGTGGATCGCGATCCAGCGCACGCCGATCGGACCGAACCCCAGCCGAAGAACCACGCGGGAGCCCGCCTCAATCCCTCCTGTCCGCTCCTCGAGAGTGACCCGCGCCCATGGGGGCGTGAGACGCTCCAGGGCGCCTGGGCGCGTGTGCCACCGGAAGGCCGCGTCAACGGGCGCCGCAATCTGAACTCGTTGCACGAAGGTTCTCGTGGCCATCAACCCCCCGGTGTCGGTCAGCGACCATGCGCCATGCGCTCCAGCCCATCGGCCACCAGCCGCCGCCCCCAGGCGTCCAGGTGTCCCAGGTCCTGGATGACGAGCAATCCCTTCCGCGATTGGGGCGCCCCATCCCCGCCCACCAGCAGCGTGATCTTTCGGGGGAGCAAGTTTCTCAGTCGGGTGAGATGGGTCGCCGTGGTCCGCCCGCGGGTTGCGACCGACACGCTCACCGCGACGAAGCGGGCGTTCAGCCCTTTGGCCAGCGCCGCCACCTCCGGCACAGGGGTCTCCGTCCCCAGATTGAGGACCCGACACCCCACGACAGCGAGGACGAGGGCCGCCATCTGAAGCCCCAGTCCATGCGATTCACCCGGCAACGAAGTGAAGATCACGAGTGGGCCCGTGGCACGCTCTTCGAACTGAAGACGCAGGGTCCGGAGCAGGTCCTCGAGCCGTTCCGAGAGGAAATGCTCATGTCGGATCTCCAGGTGGTGCGATTTCCAGGCATCGCCCACAGCGCGAACCAGCGGGGCCACGCGACCCCGCAGGAACTCCAGGGGCCCGAGGAGCGCCCAATCTGCCAGGAGCTGACGGGTGAGTGCTCCGGCGTCAAGGGCCTTGACGTACCGCAGCAACTCGGACGGGTCGGCCAGGGGGGCTGGTTCGGCGGGGCGAGACGGCGTCGCTCCGGGCGTGGCCCGGAGCAGTTCGGTGAGATCTCCCTCGGATGCCCCAACCACCTCGGCCGCCCGGTGGCCGCGGCCCAGGGCCTCGGCGATCCGGCGCAGCCGTGGAACGCTGGAGACCGGGTACACCCGGTGGCCGGACGGCTTGCGCTCGGGGATCGGGAATCCATAGCGGCGCTCCCACGTGCGCAAGGTCTCGATGGGAATCCCGGTGGCTCGGGAGAGCGCACCGATAGAGAGTCTTCCTCCCGGGACGCCTGGTTGACGGCGGGAGCCAGAAGGCATCTGATCCCTCGCAGGTTCCGTCTGTGGGCCGCTCACTGGAGCATACCATCCAAGGCCTCCAGGGAAAAAGCCATTTGTCGCATGAGAGACCTGAAGTCGTCTGTCCCCAAACGCGGCAGATGCCAGCCAGACCCTGTGCCCTCCTTCACGGAAACCGCGGGGATGTTCATGAGACCCATACCATCCGCGAAGCCCCCAGCACCCCGAAGAGTTCGTTGCGCAGGAACTGCGAATCTCTGAACTCCCCCAGGAGGGCAACGGTGACCGTCTTCGAGTTCTGCTTCTCCACTCCCCGCATCATCATGCAGCAGTGTACGGCCTCGAGCATCACGGCCACGCCCCTGGGGCGCAAGGCCTCCTGGAGCGCTCCCGCCACCTGCTTCAGATTGTATGGGATGTGGTGATTGGCCCGCCCGGGAGGCCTGCTCCCGGACGGGCCACCTCTCTAGTTCGGCAGGATCACCTTGTCGATCACGTGAATGACGCCGTTGCTCGCGACAATGTCCGTCTTGATCACGTTGGCGTCGTTCACCTTCACGCCACTGGTGTGGCTGATCGTGACGCTCTGCCCCTCGACGGTCTTCGCGGAGTTCAGCTTCATGACGTCAGCCGCCATGACCTTGCCGGGGACCACATGATAGGTGAGCACCGCCGTCAGCCTGGCCTTGTCCTTCAGCAGGTTCTCCAGGGTGCCGGCCGGAAGCTTGGCGAATGCCTCGTCCGTCGGCGCGAACACGGTGAAGGGCCCCGTTCCCTTGAGCGTCTCCACCAGCCCGGCCTCCGTCAGAGCCTGGGCCAGCGTGTTGAAGCTCCCTGCCGCTACCGCCGTATCCACAATGTCCTTGTAATCGCCGGCGCGAGCTGGCAGGGCGATCGCTGCCACCAGAGTGCAGACCGCGAGAAGCACGAGAACCACCTTGGTGAAGCTGTTCCGCAGATGCATTGTGCTATCCTCCCTTGTCTACCCGTGTCTTGTGTGGAAGGGCCGGCCGCTGCGCCGCAGGCCCGTTTGTCAAGTGCGCCATTCGAGCTCGCCCAACACCGGGCGAGAGCGATCACGCCGGCGCCGTGGGCGTGACCGTCATCCGGACGTCATCCCTGGGGACTAGGCCGTGCGCACACCCCAGCGGCGCTGGATCGCCCGCAGGGCACCGGCCTGATACAGGGCCGCCAGACCGACCGCCACATAGATGGCCGATCCGAAGACATTCTGTGCACCGAACGAGCCCGCGCCGGACAGCCAGGCCACCAGGTCGAATCCCGCGATGCCTACCAGGCCCCAGTTGAGGCCACCGATAACCAAAAGAACCGCTGCAATCACATCCATGGTCTTCATCTCTCCCGAACCTCCGTTCCTTTGTGATCAGTGAGCCCCCGTGTCGCCGGCCACGGGGCACTGCTTCGACCTCGGTTTCCGGCGTCCATCCCGAGTATGTTGCCTTCAGGCAAGCCCCCGTTGCTCTCCGGGATCACGCACAATCCGTGGGCTGTCCGATCTTGCCCGGGCCCCGATGCCTCTCAGCATGCCTTGGAAGATCAGCGCGTGAATGGGATAGACGCCATACCAGTATAGGAGTCCGCCTAGGCCCGCAGGATCGAAGATGGCCGTTTGCCGGATCTCCGACCGGCCGCCCGCTAGGGGCGTGACCTCGAACTGGAGCCACGCCCGGCCAGGGAGTTTCATCTCGGCCGCCAGGCGGAGAAGTCGATCCGGCTCGTACCGTTCTACCCGCCAGCAATCCAGCGCATCCCCGGGATGCAGGAGTTCCGGATCGCGGCGACCCCGCCGCATCCCAATGCCCCCCACCAGGAGGTCCATGAAGCCCCGGACCCTCCAGAAGAGGTCGCCGAAATACCAGCCCTGTGCGCCCCCAATCCGGCGAACCGGGGCAAAGGCCTGCGCCCGCGGCGCATCCAGAGTCATGGCCCGGCTATCCACGATCCGTGTGCCGAACCGGACGCCCCCCCAGGTCCTGGGTCGAATGGCAGCCGCCGACAGCGCATCGGACCAGCGGGTGGCGGCCTGCTCGGCGTCCTCCATGGAGATGGTGCGGGCGATGGCCTCCCGAAGGCCCCGCGGTCGCACGGGAAAGGTGGGAAGGGCATCGCTGGTTCCAACAGTCGTCGGATTCCTGAGGCTGTCGATCAGCTTACGGCCAACCCGGGCGTACAGGGGGGTCACCAGACCCAGCCACAGGCTGGAGAGTCGCGGCGTCAGAACCGGGACGGAAATCAGCCAGCGGCGGAGCCCACGCTGCCGCGCATACTCCCGCATGATGTCCCCGTAGGACACCACATCGGGCCCGCCGATTTCGTAGATGCCGGAGGCCCCATCGGGAAGGGCCAAGGCCGCTATCAGGTAGGCAATCACATCCTCGATGGCGATCGGCTGGGTGAGCACCGAGACCCAATTGGGGCAGATCAAGACCGGCAGACGCTCGACCAAAGCGCGGACCATCTCAAAGGACAAGCTGCCAGAGCCGATCACGATGGAGGCACGGAACTCCACTACGGGTACGCTGCTCTCCCGAAGGATCTCCCCGGTCTCGTGACGGCTGCGCAGATGTGGCGATAGCTGGTCGCCGGCCTCTCCCAGGCCGCCCAGGTACACGATGCGCCGGACGCCGGCCACCCGAGCCGCGTGCCCGAAGTTCTGGGCGGCCTGCCGATCCAGGGCGGCAAAGTCGCTCGTGGACCCCATGGAGTGCACGAGGTAGTAGGCCGTGTGAACCCCGACCATGGCCGCCTTTAGGCTCCCCAGATTCAGGCAGTCGCCCTGGACGATCTCCGTCCCGGCCGCCACCCGCCCCGTGAGCGCCTCGGGCCGCCGCGCCAGGCAGCGCACCCGGTGTCCCGCTCGCTCCAGCGCCGCCGTCAGCCGCCCCCCCACATACCCCGTTGCCCCAGTCACCAGGACCATTCCGACCATGGCTCTCCTCCCAACAAGGCGGAGTATACTCACCCGGAGAATACTTGTAAAGATATATTTCATCTATTGCACATGTTATGAATATGCTTGGTAACCCCTCGTTATCAGAGACATGAGCCTCACACGGACCCCACGTCCCCATGGTGAGTCGGCCGTGTTACTACTCACGCCTGACCCCTTGCGCCTTCCGGAGATAGAGAAACGGCTTGCGTTGGCTAACGGGGACGGGTACAGAGATGCTATCGGAAAGCAGCAAGGGTGGAGCGAGGCAGGTTCGAGCCAGTCGTGTACAACTTCACGGGGTGAGCAGGGGGCGCGTGCGCATGGATGTTCCGAAAGATGAAATTCCTGCTTTCTATCGAAAGCGCCACATCCGCAAGCTGGCGCTCTTTGGTTCTGCGCTCCGTGAGGACTTCCGACCGGACAGCGACGTGGATGTGCGAGTCGAATTCGAGCCCGGCGACACCGTCGGGTTGCTCCGGATGGCCGGGCTGGAACTCGAGCCGTCGGAGTTGGTTGGCCGGAAGGTGGATCTGCAGACGCCAGCGGAACTGAGCCGCTACATCTGCGAGGAGATAGTGCGGACCAGTGAGGTTGGTATGCTCAAGCCTGACCGGATTCGGCTATAGCCCTTGTGAGGCAGGGCGTCATGGATCTCACACACGAACTCACCGGCTTGGCAAGAGGGGCGGGGGCAAGCCTGGCAGGAGTAGCCTCGGTCGAGCGATTCGACGGCCCCCAGGGGCACCACCCGCGGGACCTGCTCCCGGGCGCAGAAGCGGTCTTCACCTTCGGGATCCGCATCCTGGACCGATTCCTGGAGTGGCCGGATCTTCTGCAGGGCTCGCCGTTCTTCCCGGATGAATGGAAACCCGCCTCTCCCGGGCGGCGGCCGGAATCCCGTGCCAGAAAGGTCGTGAGTTCTCCCCGGAAGAAGAACCTGTACAGTCAGGGAGAGGAGGTCTTACGTGGGTGATTGGACGATCCACGTATTCGTACTGCTCATTGTCATTGTCGCCGTCGTTCTGTTTGTGAGAGGAGCGACTCCCAGGAAGGCTTCGGATGCTCAAGTTATTGAGCAGCGAGCCAAGGGAGGCTCCAATCTGACCCGTCCTCACAACATTGAGTTCCGCTTTTATTTTCCCTCACGCGAGCTTGCTGAAAGGGTGAGCGCGACGCTCAGGGCGGATGGTTTCCAGGTATCAGTTGAAGAAGTTACCCAAGGGAATCAATATTCTGTCCGAGCTGCCCGCGCAATGGCTCCTCTCCTGTCCGAGCTGCAATCACTCCGCTCCAGACTTGATGAACTCGCCACGCGGGAAGGCGGGATTTACGACGGCTGGAGCGCAGACGTGGTCAAGTAGAACTGCACCCCCGCCGCCTTCACGGCAACCACCGGTGAAACGGATGGGCCCTCCCCCCTCCCCCGCCTCACCTGATGTGGATCATAGGGTATTCTGGTACACCGTGCTGTCACGCTGGCGCAAGAAGACGGGATTCTTGCGCTGATTAGCCCTTGACCCGTGCCTTCATCCACTCGTTGGTGTTGAAGAAGTCGGCCACGGCGTTGCCGGGATGCACGAGAGCGTCGAACAACGGACGGTCGGCGTCGTTAAGCTTCTTATCCAGGATGGCCAGAGCATCCTCCAGGTGGGCCAGGGTGCGCGGCCCAATGATGGGACAAGTCACCCCCGGTTGGTCTTTCACCCACAGCAGGCCAAGCTGGCTGGTGGTCATCCCGCGCGCCTGGGCCATCGCTGCCAGCTCGACCGCCACCTCTTTGCCCCGGCGCGAGATCCGGTGGGTGAACATCGCCCCCATGCGGGTCGCGCGCGAACCTTCGGGAAGCGTGTCGGAGGCCGAATAGCGCCCGGCCAGGATGCCTCCCCCCAGCGGTGACCAGGGCAGCACCGCCAGGCCGTGCTTCAGGCACAGCGGAATCATCTCGTTCTCCAATCGCCGGTCGAGGAGATTGTAGGGCGACTGGTCGCTGATGAAGCGTGCCAGCCCATGCCGTTCGCTGATGGCCAGCGCTTCCATCACCATCCAGGCCGGGAAGGTGGAGCTACCGATGTAGCGCACTTTGCCCGAGCGGACCAGGTCGTCGTAGGCTCGCAGCGTCTCGTCCTGGGGGATGGTAAGCGACGGGCGGTGTTGCTGATACAGGTCGATGTGGTCGGTCTGCAGGCGGCGGAGCGAGTCCTCACAGGCCTTGATAATGTGATAGCGGGACACACCAGCGTCGTTGGGCGAGGTACCTACGCGGCCGTGGACCTTCGTCGCCAGTACCACCTGGGCACGCTTGCCGCCCTCCTTCAGGAACTTGCCGACGATGCGCTCACTTTCACCACCGGTGTACACGTTGGCGGTGTCGATGAAGTTGACGCCAGCCTCCAGGGCGCGGTTGAGGATGGCGAGAGAGTCTTCCTCGTTGGCGGGACCGCCGAAGTTCATCGCGCCCAGGCACAACGGACTGACCAGGACCCCGGTTCTCCCCAGGCTGCGGCATTCCATAGGTTCCTCCTGTCCAAGTAGTGGGCTTCTCAGATAATGGGTGAACTCATTGGCGAGGCCTTTCCTTCCTGCACAGTGGCATTCTGAACTGTCTACTTATGGCGAGAGGGGGGCGGGCGGAAAAGAACGGGGGCTGTGGTCGGAATGTCCACAGCCCCTCTGGATGATCGCTGGAGCGGGAAACGGGATTCGAACCCGCGACCCCAACCTTGGCAAGGTTGTGC
>CAYZLC010000017.1:14205-16940 GCA_964479365.1 uncultured Dehalococcoidia bacterium | reverse complement strand
TGCCAGGGCGCAATCATGGTGCCGACGGAGATCCCGGCGGAGCAGCACTTTAAGACGTTCTCGCAGCTCCTCTCGCCGGGGAGCGAGCCGGCGGACGGAGTCTGGTTCCAGGAGACGGGCCCCGGCTACCTAACGCTGCGCCCGCCGTATCTCGACCGCTCGGTCAATGTCGCTCTGCTGCGCGGCAGCCTGAGGGCCGCCGAGAAGTCCACCGTAAGGGAGGCCATTGCGCGCGGCGACGTCGATATCGCTGTCGGCACGCACGCTCTCATCCAGGGCGACGTCGAGTTCAGCCGGCTGGCGCTGGCGGTCGTCGACGAGCAGCACCGGTTCGGCGTCGAGCAGCGCGCGGCGCTGCGCGAGAAGGGCGGCACGCCGCACGTTCTCGTGATGACGGCGACGCCGATCCCGCGCACGCTAGCGCTCACCGTTTACGGCGACCTCGACATAACGGTGCTGGACGAGATGCCGCCCGGGCGGCCGGAGGTGAAGACGTATCGCGTGCCGCCCCGCCAGCGCGAGAGTGCGTACAAATTCGTGCGCAACAAGGTCGCCGAGGGACGCCAGGCGTACGTCATATGCCCGCTCGTCGAGGAGTCCGAGACGATCCAGACGAAGGCGGCTGTCCAGGAATACGAGCGGCTCGCGCGGGACGTGTTTTCGGACCTGCGTCTGGGTTTGCTGCACGGGCGCATGACGCCGGGTGAGAAGGACGCGGCGATGCGCGCCTTCCGCGACGGCCAGCTCGACATCCTCGTCTCCACCGCGGTCGTGGAGGTCGGGATCGACGTGCCGAACGCGACGGTGATCCTGATCGAGGGCGCGGACCGCTTCGGGCTGACGCAGCTCCACCAGTTCCGGGGCCGCGTCCGCCGCAGCGAGATGCAGTCCACCTGCCTGCTGCTCTTCGACGAACCATCCGAGGAGGGCGAGGAGCGGCTGCGGATCATGGAGTCCACGTCCGACGGCTTCAAGCTGGCCGAAGAGGACCTGCGGCTGCGCGGCCCGGGCGAGTACTTTGGCACGCGCCAGTCCGGCCTGCCCGACCTCCGCGTCGCCAAGCTGACGGACGTGAAGCTCATCGAGCTGGCGAAGACGGAGGCCACCACGATCCTCGACGCCGACCCAGAACTCGAGCGGCGGGAGCACGGCGCGCTCCGCGATCAGGTCAAGCGCCTCTGGGACCGCCTCTTCGCCGAGGTCTCATGACACGTCTCCCGTTGCTGAAAAAGGCGCCGCCAGGCCGGAGGTCTGGGGGTGTCCCCCAGTATTTCCTTCTGGGTGGGTGGGTGGGACGAACGGCAATTCGCAAACACGAAGGAGGAACAAAGCGCCTCGGAGACGCCGCGTGTGGGGCGCGCCTCCCCGTGACACCACACAACGCGTCCGCTAGAATCGAATTCGTACTACCGTCCCCACTGTGGGGACGGTATCTGGTTTGAGGCGCATGATTCGGCACGAGATCGAGAAGCTTGTCGCGGACGCGATCCGCGCGTCGCAGGACGCAGGAGAGATACCGGACGTAGGCGCGCCGGAGCCGCTTGTCGAGCGGCCCCAGCGCCCGGAGCACGGCGACTACGCCTCGAGCCTGCCGCTGCGCCTTGGGCGGACCGCCCGCATGAACCCGATGGAGCTGGCGAAGTTGATCGCCGCCCATATCCCGGCGGCCCGCGCCATCGCGGCGGTCGAGACCGCTCCACCGGGCTTCATAAACGTCCGTCTTGCGCCCGGGTGGCTCGCCGCGCAGGTGGACGAGGTCTTGAGAGAGGCCGAGGCGTTTGGCGACGTGCCGCTGGGCCAGGGCAAGCGCATCCAGGTGGAGTTCGTCTCGGCCAACCCCGTCGGGCCGCTTCACGTCGGCAACGGTCGCGGCCTCGCGCTCGGCGATACGCTGGCGCGCGTGCTGGAAGCCGCTGGGTTCGCGGTTCAGCGGGAGTACCTGGTGAACGATGCCGGTACGCAGACGCAGGCGTTCGCGGCCACTCTCTACGCCCGCTACCAGAAGCTCTTCGGCCGCGAGGCCGCCATCCCGGACGGCGGCTACCCGGGGGAGTACATGATCGAGCTTGCGGAGCAGATAAAGGAGGCGCGCGGCGATTCGTTGCTGCGGCCTCCGGACGAGCCGTATCCGCCGGAGCTGCACGACCTCGGGATCGAGAAGATGATCGAGTCCATCCAGCGCGATCTCGCCGCCATCGGTGTGAAGTACGACAACTGGTTCTCGGAGCGCTCCGTGTATACGAACGGGACCTACGAGAAGACGATAGCGCTCCTGCGCGAACGCGGCTACATCGCCCAGCGCGAGGGCGCCGTCTGGTTCGTATCGTCGGCGCTGGGTGAGGAAAAGGACAACGTGCTCGTGCGCTCCACGGGCGCGCCGACGTACTTCGCGTCGGACATCGCCTATCACTACGACAAGTTCCTCCAGCGCGGCTTCGACCGTGTCGTCAACGTCTGGGGGGCCGACCACCCGGAGCACGTCCCCCGCATGAAGGCCGCCGTCGGCGCCCTTGACATCGATCCGGACCGGCTCACGATCATCATCTACCAGCTCGTGACGCTGAAACGCGGCGCCGAGGTGGTGAAGCTCTCGAAGCGCGCGGGGGAGATCATCACGCTGCGAGAGGTCGTCGAGGAAGTGGGCGCAGATGCCGCGCGCTTCAACTTCGTTTCCCGCGCCGCCGACTCACACATGGACTTCGACATCGAGCTGGCCAAGCGGCAGAGCGCCGAGA
>CAYZLC010000017.1:0-14195 GCA_964479365.1 uncultured Dehalococcoidia bacterium | reverse complement strand
CCGGCGTCAGACGGAGGAGAACCCGGTCTACTACGTGCAGTACGCCCACGCGCGTATCGCGGGGATCCTCGCCCAGGCGTCAGACCGCATCGAGGACTGGTCGGCCGGCGACGTGTCGTTGCTGACGCACGAGTCCGAGCTGGCGCTCATCCGCAAGATGCTGCGCCTGCCGGAGCTGGTGGAGGCGATCGCGATCAGCCTGGAGCCGCACCAGCTCCCTTACTACGCAATGGAGCTGGCGACGGCGTTCCACGACTTCTACGAAAAGTGCCGCGTGCTGTCCGATGACGAAGCCATGTCGATGGCGCGCCTGAAGCTCGTTTCCGCCGCGAAGCTGGTGCTGGCGCGAGCGCTATCGCTGATGGGGGTGAGCGCGCCGGAGCGCATGTAGCGCGCAGGTGATCGATCTCCCCGTATCCAGGAGCGGTCGGAGCGCGGAGCAGGTCGCGCGTCTCTGCGCCGAAGAGGCCAGTCGCATAATCATGGACTGCTTCCCGGGCCGGGCAGGCGGCGACCGCGCAGAGACGCGCTCGAAGGGCCGAGGCAACTTCGTGACGGAGACCGACCTCGCGGTCGAGAACGCGGTCCTCGAGCGGCTGCGGGCAGAGTACCCAGGGCACGCGGTGCTTTCAGAGGAGGCGTCCGGCGAGGTCAAGCGCCGGGATAAGGGCTGGCTCTGGGTCGTCGATCCGATCGACGGCACGCACAACTACTCGCAGGGCGTTCCCCACTTCTGTTTCACGATTGCGCTCTGCTTCGACGGCGAGCCTGTTCTCGGCCTCACCGACGCACCCGTGACGGGCGAGGAGTTCTTCGCGGTCAAGGGCGGCGGGCTTGTCGTCAACGGGGAGCCCGCGTCCGTCTCGGCAACACCGACGCTCGCCGCCTCAGTGCTTGGCATGGACCTCGGGTACGACGACGCGCGGGCCGCAAGACTCCTCTCGCTCGTTGCCGAGCTGTGGCCCGGCATGCAGGCTGTGCGGGTGATGGGAAGCGCCGCGCTGGGCCTCGCCTTCGCCGCTTGCGGGCGCTTCGACGTCTACGTGCACCACTTCCTATACCCCTGGGACGCCGCGGCGGGCATCCTGTTCGTCCAGGAGGGAGGCGGTACAATCCTCAACCGCGACGGCGGCCCGATGACCCTCTACAGCCAGGGCGTCATCGCGGGCGCACCCGGCGCGGCGCAGGATTTTCTGCGCCTGGCGCGGGAGCGACCCTGGCGCTAATAGAGACGATGAGATTACCACAAAGACACGAAGGCACACAGAATCGGAGGAATAAGCTACCCAATGAACCTTAGTGTCTTAGTGCCTTGGTGGTTTTGACCGCATGCGATTAGCGCACGGCGCGGTAGATCTGTACCGGCTCTGGTATCCCCTTCATGACCGCGGGGCCGATCTCTTCGAAGCTGATGTCGGCGCCGTCCTCGGTCACGCGCGCGGCCGTCGCTTCCGAGACGAGGACCTCTCCGGGGGCGGCGAGGTCGACGATGCGGGCGGCGACGTTGACGTCGTGGCCGATGACGTCGTTGCCGCGCTTGAGGGAGCGCCCGTAGTGGATTCCGATTCGCACCCAGAGGGGCATGTCTTCGGCGGACGACCGGCGCTCGAACTCCTCCTGGAAGGCGAGAGAGCAGCTGACGGCCTGGCAGGCGTCTTCGAACCAGAGCATCAGCCCATCGCCCAGCTCTTTGACGATGTGGCCGTGCTCGCCCATCTCGAGGCGGATCAGCCGTTCTTGGATCGCCAGCAGCTCGAGCGCGGCCTCGTCCCCGCGCACGGCGGTGAATTCGGTGAAGCCTGCGATGTCGGTGAACACGATGGCGCCCTGCACCGCGTTCGCCGGTGCGGCCGTACGCGTCGTGCTCATTCCCCCGTTACTTCGAGAGAACCGGAGATGCTCCTGACCTTGAGATCGAAGTCTGATCCCTGTTCGCATTCGCAGTGCATTTTCCCGCTGAGGGACTGGAAACGGACGCGAGGATGTTTCGTCTCGAGCACTCTTACCTTCGCCCCGCCCGACACCATCTTCAGCTCGACTTCGCCCCGGCCTGACGTCCCCAACTCGACCCCGCCGCTGATCGTCGAGGCATGGGCGGCCCCGTCCACACGCTCGACCCGTACGCGTCCGCTCTTCGAGGTCACATCGCATCGCCCGCCGCAGCTCTTGACGGTGATGCTCCCGCTGACGCAGCGGGCATCCACCTCACCCATGGCGGTGTCGACTTCGATGCTGCCCGAGACGGTCGATACCTTTACGGACCCAAAGGTCCCGACGAGGTTTACGCGGCCCGAGATCGCGCCAACGGAGACATCGGTACCGCGCGGGCAGCGCACCTCGACGCTGCCGGACTTTGACTTGACCTCGAGTACGGGCCTGCTCTGCCGCGGCGGCTCATCATCCGAGACGCGACGGCGGCCTCGCCTCCCTTCGCGGTTACGCCGTCCGCGCCGATGCAGATGGTCGAGGATGCCGTAGCGGTGACCGCTACCGCTCTCTTTTAGTTCGACGGCGCGGTTCGCGGGCTCGACCTCGACGTCGGTACGGTCTTCGGCGGTGACGGTGACCGTGCCGGACGCGGTCAGGACGCGAATTCTGGCATCGGCAGGAAGCTCGTAGCGGGACCCCATTTCGCGCTTAGTTTAGCGCATGTTACGGGCGCGAAGTGTGACGCATGTCACAGCCTTTCGCTTGCCAGGCATCCGCTATCCTCGCACCAGCCGAAAGATCGTGTTGCTGAACGTCAGCACCAACAGTTCGCCGTCCGTCAGTTCGTAGAACGACGAGATCCGCTGGTCGCTGTCGATGATCACCACCGGTTGCGCGCTCGGGTTGCCGCTGTCGAGCGCCCAGATCCTGCCGGAGCAGTAGTCCGCGAAAACGTAGCGACCGGTCAGCTCCGGCAGCGCCGCGCCCCGGTACACGTAGCCGCCGGTGACGGCGCACGAGCCGCCGTCGTGAGTGCCATAGACCGCGCGCGGGAACTGGAACCCCTCTCCCGGACAGCCGTTGGACTCGAATTCAGCGAAGCCCTCGTAACAGTCCCAGCCGTAGTTGCCGCCTCGGATGACGAGGTCCACCTCCTCGAACGATCCCTGGCCGACGTCGCCCAGCCACAGGCCGCCCGTCGCGCGGTCGAAGCTGAAGCGCCAGGGGTTGCGGAAGCCGTAAGCGAAGATCTCGTCAGCGCCAGCAGCGCCGACGAACGGATTGTCCGCCGGTATCGCGTAGGTGCTCTGTCCGGTGACGTTGAGGCGGAGGACCTTGCCCAGCAGTCTATTGATGTCCTGCCCGGTCTCAGCAGGGTCGCCGCCGCCTCCACCATCGCCCAGCGAGAGGTAGAGGTAGCCATCGGGTCCGAAGAGGACACGGCCTCCGTTGTGGTTTGGGGCGAACTCCTCGATCTCCAGGATGCGGGTCTCGTTGCCCGTGTCAATCACGCCGCCCGAGACCTGAAAGCGGGAGAGAACGGTCGGTGCCGGCGAGCCCTGAGTGTAGTAGACGTAGATCCGGCCATCGCTCTCGAAATTTGGAGAGAAGGCCGCCGAGAGCAGGCCCTCCTCGCCGCCGCTGTTCACATAGGCCGATAGGTCGCCGTAGACAGTCGGCGCGAACGCGCCGGTCAGCGACGCACGCAGAATACGCTCGTCTATCTGCGAGACGGCGATCGCCTCGGTGTTGCCGGTGCCGGGGATGATGGCGAAGTCAACGATGCGGCTGAAAGCGTCGGAGCTCAGGTAGGGCGCGAGACGATAGGTGGGCGGTGCGGGCGGCTGCGTCGGCGGTGGTGCAGTCGGCGCAATCGTGGGCGCGAACGTCGGCGCGAGCGTCGGGGTGCAGCACGGCGATGGCGTGGGCGGGACGGTTTGCGCCCGGAACGATCGCGGCGTCCGCGTCGCAGTAGCGCTCGGACACGGCGGGCACTCGACCTGAGTCTCTTCGTCGCCTCCTTCGCCGAACGCGCCGGCAACCCAGAGAAGGAGCAACGACCCCACAACAAGGCCGGGGACCGCGACGCCGCTGACGGCGTAGAGCTGGCGGCGCTCCGGCAGCTTCCAGTTCACGTAACTACTTTACGACCAGCCCAGTGGAGAGGGTAGTCACGACGACCGAGGCTCGGAATCTGCGGCGCGCCAGGCCCCGGGTGGCTATTGTTCGTGTCTACAGACGCTGCACGAAGCGGCCGATGCGCTCGAGCGCCTCCTCCAGGAGCGGTCTCGGCGTGGCGTAGCACAAGCGCACGTGGCCGCGGCCGGACTCGCCGAACGCGGAGCCGGGGATAACCGCGACCTTCTCTTCGTCCAACAACCGCTCGGCGAACTCCATGTCGCTGAGGCCGGTCGAGCGTACCGACGGGAAGCAGTAGAAGGCCCCCTTCGGCTCGAACGTCGTCAGGCCGATGTCACGCAGGCCGGCCACCATGAGGCGGCGTCGCGCATCGAACTCGGCCACGAACTGGCGGGTGTACTCCTCGCCGTTGTGAAGCGCTTCGAGGGCGGCGTACTGTGAGGGCGTGGGCGCGGACATGATGATGTACTGGTGGATCTTCATCATCGCCTCGAGGATGTCGGGCGGCGCGCAGACCCAGCCCACCCGCCAGCCTGTCATCGCGTACGCCTTCGAGAAGCCACCGAGGAGGACGGTGCGCTCCTTCATGCCGGGCAGCGACGGGAAGCACGTGTGTGCAATGCCGTACGAGAGGCGGTCATAGATCTCGTCCGAGATGACGATTAGGTCCCGCCGCGCGGCCAGCTCCGCGATCTCGCTGAGGTCCTCGCGCGTCATCTGCGCGCCAGTCGGGTTCGACGGGTAGCCGATTAGAATCGCCTTCGTTCGGTCTGTGATCTTCGCTTCGAGGTCTGGGGCAGAGACGCGGAACTCATGCTCCATGTCCGTCGGCACCGTCACGAACTTGCCGCCGGCGAGCACGCAACACGGCTGGTAGGCCACGTAGTACGGATTCGGCGCCAGCATCTCGTCGCCGGGGTCCAGCAGGGCGTGCGTCGCCAGCAGCAGCGCCTCGGAGACGCCGATCGTCACGATGATCTCGTTGCGGGGGTCGTAGTGGATGTCGTACAGGCGTTCGAGGTGCTCGGCGATCGCCTCGCGCAACTGCGGCAGGCCGTAGTTCGAGGTGTAGTGCGTCTCGCCGTTCTTGACGGACTGGAACGCAGCCTTAGAGAACGGCTCCGGCGTCACGAAGTCCGGCTCGCCCACCCCCAGCGAGATGCAGCCGTCCATGTTGGCGATCAGCTCGAAGAAGTGCCGGATACCGGACGACGGTATCGCCTGCACCTTCTCCGAGAAGTGCCGTCTCTTCTGCGTATGGATGACTTCGGTCAACCCGCCCTCCGTTAGATAGACGCGCCGAACGCCGTTTCAGTTGGGATGTGTCGGCTATGTTAGCAGAGCGAGGGAAAGGGTGTCATCTGCGCGGTCGCTTTGAGGGAGTGTTGTGGTTCTAACGGTTGAAACCGTCAGCTAGCCGCGCGGTCAACGCGCAGTGCCGCCCCCTAGCGTTACCGTATCTCCCCGCTTGACCCGCCCCGTCGCTTTCACGATCGTGAGTACGCCTCGCCGACCGTAGGCACGCTTCGGGACTTGGTTGTGGTACACCATCAGGTTCTTGCACGGGTCGTTCTGGCCCGTAACTTCAAGCTCGACGCCGGAGGAGAAGCGGAGCAGGTCGCCTTCGCGAATACCGCTGAGATCGCCCATACCCTGGACGAGGACGTTCTCGCCGAAGCCGCCCGGCGCGATATCCGTGCCGAGCTCGCGATTCAGATCATCGAAGACTTCCTTCGCGACGAGCGAGATGTGCCGGGTGTTCGGGACGACTTCGCCGTTGCCGCGCGTCCGCATCGGCCCCGAGTGCCAGTCGCCCTCGACACCGTATTCGCCGACCGTGACCTCGTCCTGCGGGTACTTCGGGACGCCGCCGTCGGGCCGGAGGCAAACGGCGACGACGGTCCCGACCTGGTCTGCAGGTTTGCAGGTTTGCTGGTTCGTCATCCTAGCTCCACCCTCTGTTCAGCGTATCCACGCGCTTCTATCGGCCATATCCCCAGTACCGTATCACCTTCCAGCGCGTAGAACACGTCGTGCAGGTTGATCGTCGGATCGATGTGCGAAGGCCAGAGCTGGACGCGGTCTCCCGGCGCGAGGGCACATTCCGGAGGGACGGTGATGAGCGCATGCTCGTCGGCGAGAAACATCACCGCTGCGCCAGGCACGTCCTCCCTCACGTCCGGATTGCCGTGGTCCTGCGTACAGGACTTGTGGCCACAGTCCGCGACGCACATGTTGGGGCGAGGGCGGCTGATGACCGTGCCCAGCACAGAGAACGCATGCTCGAACGGCAGGTCGAGCTTGCCGTAGGCGGTATCCATGAGCACGTAGGACCCGGCTTGTATCTCCGTGACGCCGTCAGTGCGGCCAGTGATGTCGTAGGTGCCCGTGCCTCCCGCGGACACAATATCGCAGGGCAACCCCGCCTCACGCAGGGCTGACGCGCTGGCCAGGAGGCGCTCCATCGCCCCACGCGCCGCGCTCTCGCGCTGAGCGCGGTCCTCCAAGCCCACCGCGTGGCCTTCGTAGCCAGCGAGCCCTCGCAGCTCGATTCCGGCGGTATCCGCGGCCCGGCGCGCCAGAGCCACCGCCGCCTCGCCCGGCGGGACGCCGCAGCGAAAGCCGACGTTGACCTCGACCAGCACGCCGACCGATGTACCGGCGTCTTGCGCAGCCTGAGCGACCTGCTCGAGCCCGAACTCCGAGTCGACCCCTATCTTGATGTCGATACCGCTCTTGGCCAGCGCCGCCACTCGCGCGCACCTATTGCGACCGATCACCTGGTTCGCGATCAGAATGTCGTCGCAGAAACCGGCCGCCGTCTCCGCCTCGCCTACTGTCGCGCAAGTAAGCCCAACGCACGATCCCGCCGCCAGCTGCCGCCGCGCGATCTCCGGCGTCTTGTGCGCTTTGAAGTGCGGCCGCAGCTTGCACGGCCCGTCGGCGAAGAACTCTGCCATGCGGCGGATGTTCCTCTCCATGGCGGGGACATCGATGATGAGGGCGGGGGTGGGAATGTCTGCGAGAGAGCGGGGCGCGGCCATTTACCCGAGGTCCCGTTCCGTTAGACCGAGGTCACGAAGTATTCGACGAAGCGTGCCATCCGGGACCTCGCGTGTTGGGTGCCGTGGCAGGGTTGTCCGTCGCTGCCTCTCTGGCCACCACCAGATCTCGTGGTTACTTCCTTGCCGGTCAATCTGGAGGTCCAAACGTCGAAGCTTGCGCGTCAGTTCGGAATCTCAACGCTAGGCCGCAAGGACCATGCGCGTCTTGATAGCCTTGGTGTTAGGCGATTCGCCGTATTCAGGCGGCAGCGGAAGACCTTTCTCGCGGCATAGATCAATGATCATACGAGCGACTTCTTCTAGATTCTCGAGTGCCTCCGCCGGCGTATCGCCTTCCGCGTGGCAGCCCTCAAAGTCCGGGCAGTCTGCAATGTATCGCCCGTCTTCGAGCTGTTCTATCTCGACATCGAGGACATATTGCTTAAGAACATTCGCCATGCTCCGATTATAGCTCCGGCCGCTCCCGGTGCCACGTGGTTGACTGCTCGTACGCGTGCGCGACGCGGAACAGCGTTGCTTCGTCGAACGGCTTGGCGATGATCTGGACGCCAATCGGAAGGCGCGCGCCGTCGTCTGCCGTGGCGAAGCCGCAGGGCACCGAGATGCCGGGCAGGCCGGCGATGTTCACGGGCAGCGTGCAGACGTCGCTCAGGTACATCTGGAGCGGGTCGCCCGTTTTCTCGCCGATCTTGAAGGCCGGCGTCGGGGAGACCGGCGCCACGAGCACGTCGTGCTTCTCGAACGCGGCGTCGAACTCGCGCCGGATGAGGGTGCGCACCTTCTGGGCCTTGAGGTAGTACGCATTGTAGTAGCCGGCGGAGAGCGCGTAGGTGCCCAGCATGATGCGCCGCTTCACCTCGTCCCCAAGGCCGTGCTGACGCGTCTTCTCCATGTTCTCCCACATCGAGCCGCCCTCGGTGTAGGCG
Source organism: uncultured Dehalococcoidia bacterium (assembly GCA_964479365.1). Classification (GTDB taxonomy): domain Bacteria; phylum Chloroflexota; class Dehalococcoidia; order SM23-28-2; family RBG-16-64-32; genus CF-163. The sequence continues at coordinate 6,136 of CAYZLC010000017.1, read as the reverse complement.
TAGCCGTACTTCACACCGTCGTAGCGCGCCAGGTTGGCGGACGCCTCCGAGGGCGCGATGATGTAGTAGACGGACAGCGCGTGCCCTGTCGAGGGCAGAGAGACCTTCCAGTCCACCTCCGCGCCCAGCGACGCCATCTGGTTGATCGCCGCTGTCACGGCTTGGCGCACCGCGTCGTCCATCCCCTCTACGAAGTACTCCATCGGCACGCCGATGCGCAGGCCCTGCAAGTCACCGTCGCCGAGCGACTCGGCGAAGTTGGGAACCTCGGTCGGCGCCGAAGTCGAATCGCGCGGGTCGTGCCCGGCGATCGCCTGCAAGACGAGCGCCGCGTCGCGCACGGAGCGGGCGAACGGTCCGATCTGGTCGAGGGACGAGCCGAAAGCGACGAGGCCGTAGCGTGAGACACGTCCGTACGTGGGCTTGAGCCCCACGACGCCGGAAAGCGAGGCCGGCTGCCGGACAGAGCCGCCGGTGTCGGAGCCGAGAGCGTAGTATGCCATCCCGGCGGCTACGGCCGCCGCCGAGCCGGAGGACGACCCGCCGGGCACGCGGTCAAGCGCCCACGGGTTCGAAGTCGGGCCGTAAGCGGAGTTCTCGCCGCTCGAGCCCATCGCGAACTCGTCCATGTTCGTCTTGCCCAGCATCACGAACCCCGCCTCGTTCAACCGCTCGATGACGTGCGCGTCGTACGGGGGCACGAACCCCTTGAGGATCTTTGAGCCACACGTGGTCTCGACGCCCTCCGTGCAGATCACGTCCTTGATCGCCGCCGGGATACCGGTCAGCGGGCCGGCCTCTCCGCGCGCGAGCCTCTCGTCTGCGACCCGCGCCTGGTCCATAGCGAGGTCCTCGGTCAGTGTCAGGAACGCGTGAATCCGGGCGTCCAGCGCTTGAACGCGCTCGAACGCTATGCGCGTCAGGCCAACGGAAGAGACCTCGCGCCGTCTGAGCAGATCGGAGGCTTCGGTGAGGGTTAGGTCGTGCAGAGGTTCAGCCATTGTTATTCGAGCGTATGGTAGGGGCGAGGCGTCGGAATCGTCATCCGTGAACCGATGGCGGCCTGGGCGACTAATGCCATGCGCGGGCGAACCTGGGTTCGAAGCCTCGTCCCTACCGCGCTCATTCCTCCAGGATCACCTTCACGCGAAAATGGTCGCCGTCTCGGAGAGGCGCGTTGGCCAGCACCGGCTCCTTGCCCAGCGCCGGACGCGGTTCGTCGTCCTCTCGCATCACGTTGTGCAGTGGTAGCGTGTGCGCGGTTGGCGGGACGCCCTCTGTATCGACCTGCCTCAGCCGCTCGAAGTAGTCGAGTATGTCCGAAAGCTGCTCGCTGAAGCGGTCGATGTCTTCTTCGCTCAGGCCCACGCGGGCCAAACGGGCGATATGCTCAACTTGCTGTCGGGAAAGGGACAAGGAGGTCCTCCATTCGTGAAGTAGCAACCATTATAGCAACGCCTACGTTCTAGTTTCCGGAATGTCGCCACGCACACCCGTGCAGTCACCGGATAAGCGCGCCACTCTGGGCCACCCGAGCCAGGTCTGGACGCGCGGTCTCGAGCGCCGGCTCGAGATCATGCGTTGCCACGTCGATCTGGAGGGCAAGCGAATCCTCGATATAGGCTGTGGCGTCGGCGCGTTTGTGAGACGCCTGCGGGAGTTCTCGTTGCGGATTGCCGGCATCGACGTCGACGCGGAGCGGGTCATCGAGGGTGGCAAGGAGGTGCCCGGACTCGCGCTCGCCGTGGGGGAGCACCTGCCGTTCGCCGATGGCGCCTTCGATGTCATTCTCCTCCATGAGGTGCTTGAGCACGTGACCGACGATCTTGCGACGCTGCGGGAGACGCATCGTCTGCTGGCGCCAGGAGGGAAAGCCGTCATCTTCTGCCCCAACCGCCTCTACCCGTTCGAGACGCACGGCATTTTCCTGGGCAGGCGCTACGTCTTCGGCAACATGCCAATGGTGAACTACCTGCCGGACGCCGTGCGCGACCGGCTGGTCCCGCACGCCCGCGCGTACACCGAGCGCGGCCTGCGGCGTATCTACCGGCGCGCCGGTCTCCGTCCACTGGTGCACACTTACGTCTTTCCCGGCTTCGATCATGTGATGGCCCGGCGCAAGGCCGTCGGACGGGCGCTGCGATGGGCGCTGTATCCGTTCGAGAACTCGCCGCTCAGAATCTTCGGGCTGTCACACTTCGTTGTACTAATCAAGGAGTAACTCTTGCGTAACATTTATCGTTACCGGCGAAAGCGCACACGGCTGGCGCGGGCTCACAGAGGCGAGATCGCGCGCGGCCGCATACAGGCATTCCTCACATTATTTCTGTTCGCGGGCGTCCTCGCGACGTTCACGTTCGCCGGCGTCGCGTTCGTCATCTACCGCGCTTACGCGCACGACTTGAAGCCGCCGGAGCAGGCGATCGCTTCTTCGAGCGTCGGGACCAGCCTCGCGTACGACCGAAGTGGCCAGACGAAGCTCTACGAGTTCGTAGACCCGTACGGCGGGCTGAAGGAGCCAAAACCCCTGGCCGAGATATCGCCCTGGCTCATCGCCGCCACCATCGCTACCGAGGACGCGAGCTTCTACAACAACCCGGGCGTCAACTTTCGCGGCCTCGCGCGGGCGGCTGTCGAGAACCTGACGCCGTTTGGCCCTGGATTCCTTGAGGGCAGCGGAGGCAGCTCCATCACCCAGCAGCTTGTCAAAAACGTGTACATCGAGGGCGGGTCCAGGGGCGCTGCTCCACGAACCGTTGAGCGCAAGATTAAAGAGACGGTGATCGCCCTGGAGCTAAAGCGCAAGTACGACGACACCCAGATCCTGGAGTGGTACCTGAACCAGATCTATTTCGGCAATTTCGCGTACGGAGCTCAGGCTGCTGCCCAACGCTACTTCGGGAAGAGCGCGAAGGACCTTGCTTTGGGTGAAGCTGCGCTGCTGGCGGGGCTCCCCCAGGCTCCCGGAGACTATACACCGGCGATCCCAGAGAACCGTGAGATTGCCAAGCAGCGGCAGCTTCAAGTGCTGGACCTGATGAAAGCGAGCCTGAACGAGATAAACAAGATCCCCAACCCGGCCCTGGCCGGGACAGCCGAGGAGGGCACGCCGGTCTTCCAGACCCCGCTGACCACCGAGCAGATCGAAGGGGCGAAGCAGGAGCCGCTCAACTACGTCGAGAACTTCATCGACATCAAGTCGCCGCACTTCGTCTTCTTTGTGCAGGACCAGGTGGCGAAGATGTGCGCCGCCGGGCTATTCCAGTCCCCCGGTGGTATTCCCTGCGATAAAGTGGTCACACAGGGTGGCCTGCGCATCACGACGACGATAGACCTGGGCCTCCAGGCGATCGCCGAAACGATCGTCGAGGAGGAGATCGCGAAGAACGAGGCCCGTTACGGCGGCTATGACGGGTCGCTTGTGGCAGTCCGCCCGGCTACCGGCGAGGTCCTCACGTACGTCGGGAGCCGCAACTACGATCGCGACGATATCGCTGGTAAGGTCGACATCGCGTCCTCCGCACAATCGCATGGCTCCACCATGAAGGTATTTACCTACCTCACCGCGTTCCAACAAGGCTGGGTTCCCTCAACATACATCGACGACAAGAAGTTGCTCCTGCCAACCGCCGAGGGCGAAAAGCAGGTGAACAATTGGAACTTCAGCTATCTGGGCACGATAACGACCCGCAAGGCGATCGCGGAGTCCGTCAACACGGCCGCCGTTCGCGCCGTGATGGATGCCGGTGTCGATGAGATGCGTAACACTGCTCACCGCATGGGCATCACGGACCTGCGGCAGGGGGACTGCGGCCCCACGATCACTCTCGGCGCCTGCGAGGTGAAGCTAGTCGACATGACCTACGCCTTTAGCGTGCTGGCTAACAACGGCTTAATGAAGGGCCGGCCCGTATCCGAAGATCTACCGAGCGGCTATCGCGAGCTTGACCCCGTGACAGTCCTCAAGATCCAGGACGCGGAAGGGAACGTCATTTACCAGTACGCCGAGCCGCAGGCCAAACAAGTGATCGATCCAGCGTACGCCTACATGATGACGCACGTGCTGTCTCGCGACGCCATCGATTGGAGCCGCCTCACCGTCGATCGCCCCGCCGCCGTCAAGACCGGCACGAGCGAGGAGTTCCGCGACGGCGTGGTCATGGGCTACACGCCGGACCTCTCGGTCGGTGTCTGGATGGGCAACGCCGACAACACGCCTATGGCCCCCGGCACCTTCAGTTCCGCGGGCACCGGTCCAATGTGGCGGCGCTTTATGAAGGAGGCGCACGCCTATCTTCAACTCCCTCCGCGACCGTTCGAAAAGCCTGAGAACGTAGTAACGTCGTCCTGCAATGGCCGCGAAGAGGTCTTCAAGGTCGACCAACCGGTCACTAAGCCGGGCGCCTGCCGGGGCCCGTCCCGGCCAGGCGGGCCGACTCCGGTGCCGACGGTCAAGCCACCGGTCTTCCCGCCGAGGACTCCGGATCCCACTCCTCCGCCCGCAGACACGCCTACCCCGGAACCTACGGCAGTGCCCGGTCCTACTCCGAACTACATTCAGTACACGGTACAGGACGGCGATACGGTCGCCAGCATCGCGGCCACCTTCGGTATCACGGAGCAGGAACTGCGGGACGCAAATGGGCTTCATGGGAATCAGGAGCCCAAACCGGGAGACGTTCTGAAGATCCCTGTGCCGCCGGGTGGTGGCGGCACCCCCGCGCCCGGCGGAGGGTAGCGGAAACCACGTCATCGTCCCGATGCGGCGTCCCCGCGCCGTCAGGCGTGAGCGGGATGGCGGATAGCGGTGGCGGGTGCTAGCCTGACACCCGCACACATGAACCGGCTCGGGGTATGCTTTGAAGGATAGGCCGCGCGGCCGTTCTTACGTCCGCAAGCAACGAAGTGACGCCGGCCGGCGCGACGGCCTCTTTAGACGGCTCGTCGAGTTCGTTCGCCTGCTCCTGAGCCCGCTCATCCGGATGTCCGGTGGTCAGCCCCCTGCTGACGCCGGCCGGCCCGACGCCGTCGAAGAGGACCGAGCTCGCATCGTTGTCCCCCGCCACGAGCGCGGCCGCCCGGGCCAATCAGAGCTGGATATCGAGCTGCGCGAGGTCCGCTACGGTGCTACTTCCAGAACGCCGTATCTGCGCGTCGTGCCGCGGCAACGCGAGTTCACGCAGGTCCGCGAGGGCTATTTGGAGGCCACGCCGATTGGCAGCCGCCCGAGAGGCGGCATCGAGCGCATCGTACAGGCCATAAAGAGCGTCGTTTTGGGCAGCCCCTTCGCAACTTCCCAGCTCCTTCACGAGCGCCTGAGCAAGGTCAAGGCGCTTGCCATATTCTCGTCAGACGCTCTGTCGTCATGTGCCTACGCCACGGAAGAGATTTTGCTCATCCTCGTACTGGCCGGCTCAGGCGCCTTGGGGAACGCGCTTCCCATCGCTGCGGTCATCGCCCTGCTCATCGCTATCGTCACGATCTCTTACAGGCAGACCATCCGCGCCTATCCCAGCGGCGGCGGAGCGTATATCGTCGCGCACGAGAATCTGGGGAGGGGGGCTGGTCTGCTTGCCGGTGCTGCGCTACTCGTTGACTACGTCCTCACCGTCTCTGTTAGCGTCGCCGCAGGCGTGTTCGCAGTCACTTCCGCCGTGCCGGACCTGCACGATTTCCGTGTCCTGATCGGCATCGTCGTCATCGCGCTCATGACGCTTGGGAACCTTCGCGGCATCCGCGAGGCGGGTACGTTATTCGCGTTACCCACGTACTTTTTCATCTTCTCAATGGCGATGGTGATCGTGGTCGGGTTTGTCCGCGTCTTGGCCGGCGATGCGCCGGGATCGTTGCTGCACGAAGGCCCGTCGGAGAAAGAGGTGGCCGCGACTCAAGGCCTCACGCTCTTCCTTTTGCTGCGTGCCTTCTCCTCCGGTAGCGCAGCCCTGACCGGGATCGAGGCCATTTCCAACGGCGTGCCTGCCTTCAAGTCTCCTGAGGTGCCCAACGCCCGAACGACGATGACCGTCATGGCCTGCGTCCTCGCCTTCCTCTTTCTCGGCATCACCTTCCTGAGCAGCCGCTACGGCTTTGTGCCGAGTGAAGACGAGACTATCGTCTCGAAGCTCGGATCAGAGGT
>CAYZLC010000016.1:0-17076 GCA_964479365.1 uncultured Dehalococcoidia bacterium | reverse complement strand
GTCAGGATGCCGGCGCGGAAGGGCATGCGGGAAGAAAGTGGGAAATTAGTCCGAAAATTATTGTATAAGCACTTGACAGTAGGGCACCGGGTGTTATGATTGCCCACGAAATGGGATGAAGTGGGGGCTTCACCCATGACCCACCCGACCGGCCCGAGTCTTCCACAACCGCCGGGCGGGACAGCCCAAGTATAACACTCCGGCATCGCAAGGCAAGAAGGGGTTGGCACAATCGTTGGTCGACTTTCGAGGAAAGTACGAACACACGGTCGATGAGAGGGGACGCGTGTCCATCCCTGCCCGCTACCGGAACGAGTTTGCGGAAAAGATCATCCTCACGATGAGCGCGGATGGGTGTATAGAGGTATATACGGAGGATGGTTTCAATCACGTCGCGAGTCATGTCTCAGTGGAACCTCCTACCACGCGCGAAGGTCGACGAGCGCGGCGAGCGTTCTACTCCGAATCGTATGACACCGAGCTGGACCGCCAGGGTCGCATCCTGATTCCGCCACCGCTTCGGCGGTTGGCGGCGGTTGACGGGACGGTAGTTATCGCCGGGCGCAAGGAGTGCCTGGAGATATGGAACCCCCGCAGGCTGCAGGAAGTATCACAGGATGGCGGGGCGGCTTCCTCCACGGAACAGGCGCCTGGGGTTTAGGACAGGTGGTTGCAACTATGTCCCCCAGGAAATCCCTGACCCACGCGCCTGTCCTGACGGAGGAGGTTGTCCACTACCTGGCGGTCCGGCCCGGAGGTCGTTATGTAGACTGCACTCTTGGCGCGGGCGGCCACGCTGCCGCCATCATGGATGCCGCCGCACCCGGCGGCCGAATCCTTGGCCTCGACGCCGATCCCCTCGCCCTCAAGGTAGCTGTGGAGAAACTCTCGCGTTTCGGCGACAGCATCAGGGTCGTAGAAGCGAACTTCAGAGAGCTCTCAGCCGTCTGCCGCGACCACGACTTCGTGCCGGTAGACAGCGTGCTCTTCGACCTCGGCCTTTCCTCAATGCAACTTGCAGATGAATCACGCGGCTTCGGTTTCCAAGCGGAGTCGCCGTTGGATATGCGCTTTGGCCCGCGGCAGCGGTTGAGCGCCAACGACATAGTAAACGAATACGACGAGCCGGAGCTGGCGAACGTTATCTGGCGCTTCGGTGAGGAGCCGGCGAGCCGCCGCATCGCGCGAGCGGTCGTTCGAGCGCGGCCGGTCAAGACGACGACGGAGCTGGCAGCGATAGTTTCGCGCGCTACCGGTGGCCGGCACGGTCGCCGCATCCACCCCGCGACGCGCACCTTCCAGGCGCTGCGCATAGCCGTCAACGACGAGCTGGGCGCGCTTACAGAGGCACTCGACCAGGCGTTGGAGGTGCTCAGTGAGGGCGGAAGGTTAGTCGTTATCTCCTTCCACTCGCTGGAAGACCGGATCGTCAAGCAGTTTATTGCCCGCGAGTCCCGCGACTGCGTTTGCCCACCCGAGGCGCCCACCTGCACCTGCGGACACAAGGCCCGCTTGAAGACGTTGACAAAGAAGGCAGTCTCGCCGGGACCTGAAGAGACCGCCACTAACCCCAGGAGCCGCAGCGCGCGCCTGCGCGCAGCGGAGAAGCTATCGGAGGCGGCGTAGTGGCGACCGCCCGCAGACAACCGGCCGCCGATGTTGGCGTTCTCCATTCCCCCACTCTGCCTGTGTTTCTCATACTCGCCTCGGTGGCCATCGGCGTGGCGGCCTTGCTGCCACTGATCCAGTCGAGCAGCACCACCGATACCGCGGGTGACGTGCGGGCGCTCGAGAGCCAGCGGACTGATTGGCGGGCACGGCTGCGGGCGCTCGAACTCGAGGTAGCGGGCATGGGCAGCCTTAGCCGCATCGAGGCGGAGGCAGCGGCGCGGTTCAGGATGGGGCCCCCGAAGGAGCTGCACTACATCGGGATCGATGCGCCGGCCCCTGAGGCGCGCAAGATCCCTAGCCGCTACTTGCCGGAAGAGGCCGAGAACGGTTCTGACAGCCCATCTCTCATCGAAGACGTACTGGACTGGTTGACACCCTAGGACCAGCCTATGCATGGGCAGAGATGGAACACGACATGGCGGGTTTGGATGGTGATGGCCGTTATCGCCGGGGGCGGCGCTATCCTTACCGCGCGTCTCGCGCAGCTACAGCTCATCGACCACCAACGCTACGCCGACGAGGCGCGCTTGATTCACGTGGGCCAAGACACTCTGTCCGACCGCCGGGGCGCGCTCCTTGACCGCAGCGGCTACCCGCTGGCGGGAAGCGAAGATTCGTTCGACGTCATGGTGGCGACGAAGGCCTGGGCGGACGCGACGGAGGCGGCGGAATCCTCGGCCGCGCTCAGCCAGATAGCGGGGCTTCCGCCGGAGCAGCTGACGGCCACCGTCGCCGGCGCCGACGCTTACGAAATCGCGGTGGCGCGCGGGCTCGGTTATGAGCAGGCGCAGGCGGTACGCGAGCTGAGACTCGATGGAGTGCGGCTTGCCGGCAGTAGCAGGCGTGTGTATCCGGAGGGCAATGTCGCCGCCCCGCTGCTCGGCTTCGTGGGACAAGATAACTCCGGCCTCCAGGGGTTGGAGGCAGACCTCGATGCCGTTCTCGGTGGAGCGCAGGGCACGCTGACGTATGAGCGCGACGGCCTCGGGAACCAGCTGGCGCTCGGACAGCGAGATGAAGTCGCCGCTCAACCGGGGGCGAACGTCGTCCTCACGATCGACCGCTATATCCAGCGTCTGGCCGAGACTGAGCTGGACAAGACGATTGAGAAGCACAAGGCGCTGGGCGGAACGATCATCGTTGTCCAACCGAAGACGGGCGAGATTCTCGCGATGGCAAGCAGACCAACGGCTGACGTCACGAATCCAGACCTGAGCGACGAGTCCAAGCTGGCGCTGTTCCGCAACCGGGCCGTCACCGACACCTACGAGCCCGGCTCCGTGTTCAAGCTTGTCACGATGGCCTGCGCACTCGACCTTGGGCTCGTCGGCCCGTACACGCCCTGGTATGACGAGGGCGTCTTCCGTGTCGATAACTGGACCATCCGCAACTGGGACTTCTCCAAGAACGGCGACCAGAGCGTCACCCAAATCCTATCGAAGAGCCTGAACACCGGCGCGGCATTTCTCTCCCACCTGGCGGGACCAGCGCAGTTCTACGCTTACGTGGACCGGTTCGGATACGGGAAACCAACTGCGTCGGGGCTGGGCGGCGAGGCCGCTGGACAGGTGAGGACGCCGAATGACGCCGCAAACTGGCGCGAAGTAGACATGGCAACGAACAGCTTCGGGCAGGGGTTGAGCGCCACACCGCTGCAGGTCGTCATGACCGGCGCGGCTATCGCAAACGATGGGCTGGCGATGAAGCCGCAGATCGTCAAGGAGATCGCCTACCCCGGACAGACCCAGACCGTGTTGTCGCAGGCCGCCGCCCAGGTCATCAAGCCCGAGACCGCTCGCACCCTGCGCGAGATGATGGGCGTTGTGGTAGAGGGCATATCGCCGACGTTGCTGGACGTCGACGGATACAGAGTCGGAGGGAAGACGGGAACAGCCAACTTGACGGTAGAAGGCGGCGGCTACAAGCCGGACGCCTACATCTCGTCGTTCCTGGGGATCGCTCCCCTGGACAACCCCGTTCTGGCCATCCTCGTGAAGATTGATGAGCCACAGGGGACGCCCTGGGGAACGGTTGTCGCCGCACCCGCTTTCGACCATATAGTCGAAGCGGCGTTGCCCCATCTCAAAATCCCGCCCACGGAGAGTGCGCTGGTCGCAGCAGAGTAGCTAGCCTAATGGGGAGGATCACAGTGCCGGATGTCTGGGAGGCGATGAAGGGACTGCTAGTGGCAGGCCGGGGACCGGTCGATAGCACCTTCGCCCACGCGTGTATCGACTCCCGCGAGGTCCAGGACGGCGACCTCTTCTTTGCGCTGGCAGGCGAGCGCCAGGATGGGCACGATTTCGTCGCCCGGGCGATCGCCGCGGGCGCGCCCGCCGCCGTGGTCGAGCAACCGCTGGAGGCGCCGGGAGACGCCGCCCTGCTTCACGTCAGCGATTCGCTGAAAGCGCTCCAGCAATTAGCTGCGTGGTGGCGGCGCAGGCACGACGCGAAAGTCATCGCGATCACCGGGAGTGTGGGGAAGACCACCTGCAAAGAGCTGATCGCATCCGTGCTGGGCTACAAATATCGCGTGCTCAAGAGCGAAGGGAACCTTAACACGGAGATCGGCATACCGCTCTCGCTGCTTCGGCTCAAGAAGGAGCACGAGCGCGCCGTACTGGAGTTTGGCATGTACGCGCGAGGAGACATCGCTCTGCTTTCGAGGATCGCGCTTCCAACCCTCGGCGTCGTCACGAACATCGGCCCGGTGCACCTCGAGCGGCTCGGATCGATGGGAGCGATCACCGCCGCCAAGGCGGAGCTTGTCGAAGCGCTAACGGCGGACGGGACCGCCGTGCTCAACGGTGATGATGCACGGTCGGCCGCTCTCGCCTCGCGGACGGAGGCGCGCGTAGTCTACTACGGCCTCGCTGCGCAATGTCATGTCCGGGCAAGCGATGTCGTCAGCCGCGGTCTCGAGGGCATCGACTTCCGATTGACGGCTGAGGCCGCTTCCGTAGACGCGAGACTGCCCCTTCCGGGCAAACATCACGTTTACCCGGCTCTTGCCGCGGCGGCGGTCGCGATCGAGGAAGGCATGAGCCTAGTCGACATTGCGGACGCGCTCGCTGCGTCGCGTCCCGAACTACGCAGCCGCGTCCTCCCCGGGCCCAACGGCTCGACCATCTTGGACGACAGCTACAACGCCAGCCCGGCCTCGATGCTGGCCGCGCTCGACCTTCTCGCCGAGCTGCCCAAACGCCGCATCGCCCTGCTGGGCGAGATGCGCGAACTCGGCGCGGCCGAGGAAGAAGAGCACCGGCGCGTCGGCGCCCGTGCTCGAACCGCCTGTGACCTGCTGATCGTCGTCGGCGAGCGGGCGCGCCTGATCGCAGAGGCGGCCGGCGATGGCCCCGCGGACGTACGTTGTCTCAACTCAAACGCTCAAGCGATCGATGCGCTCAGAGGTGAGCTACGCGCGGGTGATCACGTCCTCATCAAAGCATCGCGCGCGGTGGCTTTCGAAGAAGTCGTATCGGCACTGGTACAGACATGATCTTTGCGTTGACGTTGGGAGCAATGACTCTGGTAGCGACAGCAATCGCAGGATGGCCCGCGATAAGGCTGCTGCGGCGGTTTGGGCTGAGCAAGGAGATCTACGAGTACCTGCGAGATCCGGTCAAGGGCGCCGCCGGCGAAGCGCCCCACCTAGCCCCCAAGCGGCACTCCGCCAAAGCAGGGACGCCCACGATGGGCGGCATCTTCATGATCGCCGGGATCCTGGTATTTACGCTGGCAGCGAATCTGTTCGGCCGCTACTCGATCGGTTTGCCTCTCCTCGTGATGGGCTCGCTCGCGCTGCTCGGCGGCATCGACGATTTCGGCTCGCTCCGCGGCCGCGAACAGTGGGCGCTAAACAAGCGGGTCAAGCTCGTGGCGTTCATCGCCATCGGCGCGGTTAGCGCGTACGCGCTATACGACTCGCTCGAGCTGGGGCACATTCACATCCCGTACGAGGGATCGCATAGCATCGGGTGGCTGTACCTACCGATCGCCCTCGTGGTGGTGGTCCTGGCGGCTGGTGGCGTGGCTGTAACCGACGGGTTGGACGGCCTGGTCGCTGGGACAGCGGCGATCGCGTTCGCGGCGTACGGGGCGATCGCCCTATTGCAGGAGCAGACGTTCCTCGGCGCGTTCTGCCTCACCGTCAGCGGCGCAACCCTGGGTTTCCTGTGGCACAACTCGCACCCGGCGCAGGTGTTCATGGGCGACATCGGCGCGCTCCCGCTTGGAGGCGGGCTTGCCGTCGTAGCCTTCATGACCGGTCATTGGCTGCTGCTTCCTCTGATCGGCATCGTCTTCGCCGCGGAGGGCGCTTCCGCATACTTGCAGATCGCCTACTTCAAGATCACGGGAGGGAAGCGCATCTTCCGCATGGCGCCGCTCCACCATCATTTCGAGGAGCTGGGCTGGAGCGAGGTGCAGGTTGTGCAGCGGTTTTGGATCGTCGGCGCGCTGGGCGCGGCCGGTGGCGTGATTCTGGCACTGGAGGTGTAGATGGAGATCCGTCAACATCCTGGCGAGCTGGACTTCGCGGACAAGCACGTGACCGTCGTGGGCCTGGGCATCGAAGGACTGGACCTCGCGCGGTACTTGAGCCACCACGGCGCGTTCGTTACCGTCTCCGACTCCAAGTCTCGCGAGATCCTGGGCGAGCGCGTGGGAGAGGTGGGCGGCCTCGGCGTGCGGTTGGCGCTCGGCTCCAACAGGCCGCGCGACATCGCCGAAGCGGAAGCGGTGTTCGTCTCGCAGGGCGTGCCGCTGGACCTGCCGGGCGTCGAGAGCGCTCGAAAGCGAGGCGTGCCCATGTACTCCATGATGGGGCTGTTTATGGAGTTGTGCCCGGGCCCGATCGCGGGGATCACCGGGTCCAGCGGCAAGACGACGACTACGGCGTTGCTGGCCGAAATGTTCGAGGCCGACGAGCGGCCCATCTTCGTCGGCGGTAACATCGGCGTTGGCTTGCTGGACCATCTGTCGTCCGTCCGCGCGTACACGTGGGCCGTGCTGGAAGTGAGTCACACTCAACTCCAGCTTGTGGAGCGCGGCCCACACGTGGCGGCGATCCTCAATATCACGCCCAACCACCTTGACAAGTTCTCGTGGGATGACTACCGGCGCCTCAAGGCGAACATCATCCGCTACCAGCAAGCCTCTGACATCGCCGTCCTCGGCTTCGATGACGCGGAGTGCCGGGCGCTCGAACAGCACGTGAGAGGACGCCTCCTCCGGTTCAGCCTTGGCGATGCGATGCCCGGTGACGGCGTGTTTGTGCGCGACGGCTGGGCGGTCATTCGCTACGGGCGGCTAAACGAAAGGGTTTTCCGGCTCGACAGCCTGAAGCTGCGCGGTCGCCACAACCAGGCGAACGCGGTCGCCGCGGCGGCGATCGCCACCGCTTGCGGCATTTCGCCGGAAGCGATCGCCTGCGCGGTCGAGACTTTCCGCGGCGTACCTCATCGGCTCGAGTTCGTGTGCGCGGTAGACGGTGTCGGCTACTACAACGACAGCATCGCGACCACGCCGGAGAGGGCGCTGGCGGGCATTCGCTCTTTCTCTGAGCCAGTCGTGTTGCTCCTGGGCGGCCGGGACAAGCATCTGCCTCTCGAGGAGCTGGCTGGCGAGGCGATGCGTCGCAGCCGAGCGGTCGTGGTCTTCGGTGAGTCGGGTGGCAAGATCGAGGAGGCGTTGCGAGCCTCCGCCGGAACCGGCCGCGCCGCCATGCGTCGCGTAGAGAGTCTTGCTGAGGCCGTGGAAGCGGCGCGCTCACTGGCGGAAACGGGCGATGTGGTGCTGCTATCACCGGCGTGCACGAGCTATGACGCCTACGAGAGCTTTGAACGACGTGGGGAGCACTTCCGTTCATTGGTCAAACAGATGATCAAACCAGACCTGACCGCAGCCGAAGGGGAGGTGCAGCCATCCCTGCCCTAGACTTCCAGGGAGAGGACAAGCGCGCGGGGGTGCTGCGCCGGGGTCCTCCCGACTACATGCTGCTGGTGGCGACGGCGATGCTCGTGATCACCGGCCTGCTGGCGGTTTATACGTCCAGCTTCGCGGTCGGCTATCAGGAGTTCGGTGACACGAACTACTTCGTGGGACGCCAGGCGGTCTTCGCGCTGCTCGGAGTCGGCGCGTTAATCCTCTTCATGCGCATGGACTACAACCGCCTGCGCGCGTGGAGCGTGCCGATGTTGCTGCTGGCCCTGGCCGGGTTGATCGCCGTGCTCCTGCCCGGGATCGGCGTCGAGCGCAACGGCGCGACGCGCTGGCTCGTCTTCGGTCCGGTGTCGGTCCAGCCGAGCGAGTTCGCGAAACTAGCCGTCATCATCTACATCGCCGCCTGGCTGGCGAGCCGGGGCAAGGACATCCACAAGTTCTCGCTGGGCTTCGTGCCGTTCGTACTCTTGCTCGGGGTGGTCGGAGGCCTCGTCATCGCGGAGCCAGACATGGGGACGACGATCATCATCTTCCTGACAGCGAGCACCCTCTTCTTCGTCGCGGGTGCGCCGCTCAGCCACCTAGCTCTTCTCATCGCCGTCGGCGGCGTCATTAGCTACGCCGTGATCCTGCAGCGCGACTACCAGCTGGATCGCCTGACGATGTTCGTCAACCCCGAGTCAGATCCTCAGGGAAGCGGCTTCCAGATCATCCAGTTGCTGGTAGCGTTGGGAAGCGGCGGGCCGCTGGGGCAAGGCTGGGGCGAGGGCCGCCAGAAGTTCTTCTACGTTCCCGGGTCGCACACCGATGGCGTCTTCGCGATCCTGGGCGAGGAGCTAGGCTTCATCGGGCTCATGGTCATCCTCGGTCTCTTCGCCTTCTTCATCTACCGCGCCGTGCTCGCGACGCTTCGCTCGCGGGACAGGTTCTCGATGCTACTTTGCATCGGCATCATAGCCTGGATATCGGGCCAGACCCTGATCAATATCGGCGGGATCACACGGACGATTCCCCTGACCGGCGTTCCGTTGCCGTTCCTCAGCTACGGCGGGTCGTCGCTCATCATGGTGATGGCCGCCGTCGGAGTCATGCTCAGCGTCTCACGCTACGGCTCCGCTGAGCGCGTTCATGCTCGCTCAGCACCCCCCGGCGCGCGCCGCCAGAACGAGCCCGCGAAGCGGCCGGCCTACGGCAGAGGGCCGGCGTGAGATTGGCGTTGAGCGGCGGCGGCACCGGCGGCCACGTGTACCCGGCCCTAAGCATCGCCGGCGCGCTCGAGCGCGACCTGTCGCCGGGCGAGAGCCTCGAAGTGCTTTACCTCGGCTCCGCCAGCCGTGCAGAGGCCGAGATCGTAGAACACGCCGGCATCCGGCTCCGAACTGTCCCCGCCGCCCCGATCCGCGGACGCATGCCCTGGGAGATGGCCGCCAACGCCGTGAAGATAGGGATCGGCATGGCGGAGGCGCGGCGCGTTCTGCGCGAGTTCAGGCCACAGGCCGTGCTCTCAACGGGCGGCTACGCAAGCTTCCCGGTGGCGCTGGCCGCTCGGGCCGGCAAGATCCCTCTGGCAGTTTACCTACCGGACCTCTATCCGGGCTGGGCAGTGCGAGCCACTGCGCGGCTGGCGCAGCGGGTCGCCGTCACTGCTGTCGAAAGCCTGCGTCGGCTCCCGGGCGCCAAGAGCGTCGTCACCGGTTATCCGGTGCGAGAGGAGTTCTGGCAAGCGGACCGCGCCGGAGGGCGTGAGCGATTAGGCCTCAATCCTGAGGAGAAGATGGTGTTCGTGATCGGCGCCTCGCAGGGCGCCCACAGCATCAACAAAGCGATCGCGGGCGAGCTCCCCGCGCTCTTGGAGCTATGTGAAGTCGTCCACCTCAGCGGTCAGGCGGATGAGCCCTGGCTCGCCGAGATACGTGATGGGCTGCCCGCCGCGTTGCGCGCGCGCTACCATCTGCACGGATACCTGCACGAAGAGACACCATGGGCGATGGCCGCCGCGGACCTCGCCGTTTGCCGTTCCGGCGCCTCCGTTCTCGGCGAGCTTCCGGCCGTCGGCTTGCCGGCGGTCCTAGTACCTTACCCATACGCGGGAGGGCACCAGCGGATTAACGCGCGCTACCTGGAGCGACACGGCGCGGCTGTCATGCTCGACGATGAAGAGCTTGGCCGCATGCTGCCGCTCGTGGGCGAGCTATTGCACGATGAGCAGCGGTTGCGCGAGATGCGAGAGGCCGCGCGCCGTCTGGCGCGGCCTGACGCGGCGCGCCGGATTGCCGGCATCCTCCTGGACCTGGCAGCGGGAAGACGGCCGTGAACCAGACTCTGGCCGGCGCCATCCCGCAGCGGGTTCACCTGATCGGCGTCGGCGGCATGCACATGTCCGGCATCGCCCAGATACTCCAGCACCGGGGCCATGCTGTATCGGGGTCAGACCTTCAACTCTCGCCTCTGACATCGCGACTGGAGGAGCTTGGCGTCGCGGTCCATCGCGGCCATGACGCGGCGAACCTGGACGAGGCGGAGCTGGTGGTCTACACATCAGCCGCGCACGACGACAACCCAGAGCTGTCCGAGGCCAAACGCCAGGGCATCCACACGATCAAGCGGGCCGAGATGGTGGCCCGGCTGATGGAAGGCAAGCAGGTGATCGCGGTTGCAGGCAGCCACGGCAAGACGACGACAACATCCCTGATCGCCTTCATGATCAGCCGCGCCGGACTCGAGCCCACCTATATGCTGGGTGGGGAAAGCATCGACCTCGGCGGGAACGCCGCGCCTGGAGACGGCGAGCACTTCATTGTAGAGGCGGACGAATACGACCGCGCTTTCCTCAACTACCGGCCCCAGATCGCGGTTGTCACGAACATCGAGCCGGACCACCTGGACATCTACGGCACTCTTGAGGAGCTGAAGAAGGCATTCTGGCAGTTCCTCTCTCAAGTCGAAAACAACGGTTACATCGTGGCCTGCACGGACTCCCCTGCCCTGCAGGCGTGCCTGCCGGACAGGCAGGCAACTCGTTCGGAGGCTATAGGAGACGACGTGCACCCCCCCGTCCGCGTCGTCTCCTATGGCCTCAACCAGCAGGCGGATTGGACGGCGAACGATATTTCGACAAAGGGTGTAGACACATCATCTTTTATGGTAGGATATCGTAAACAGGAGTGGGGGGTTGTAGAGACGGGACTGCCCGGTGTCCACAACGTAAGCAACGCACTCGCGGCGATTGCCGTCGGTGAGATTGTCGGGCTACCCAAGGAGGCGATCAGGGGCGCGATTGCGGAGTTTCGGGGCGTGCGCCGCCGGTTCGAGCTTGTGGGCGAAACGGCAGGCGTGCGAGTGATGGACTCCTACGCACACCACCCCACGGAGGTGCGCGCGGACCTCGCCGCGGCGCGCGCCCGTTTTCCGGGCCGGCGCCTGGTCGTTCTCTTTCAGCCACACACCTACACCCGCACCAGATACCTCTTCGACGAATTTCGCACCTGCTTCCGCGACTGCGACGTCCTGTTGATCGCCCGCACCTACGCGGCCCGCGAAGAACCCTCGGCCGGGATGACCGCTGAGGAGCTCACACGCGAGATTACGGACCCGCTCGCCCGCTACGCCGGTGAGCTGGACGAGGCGGCGCGGATAGTCGCGGACGTGCTCCAATCGGGAGACGTGTTCTTCACGGTCGGCGCCGGCGACGTTGAGGAGGTCGGTCCGATGGTGCTGGCGCTTCTGGAGCAGAAATGAACCAGGACCTTCTGGAACAGCTGCGCAGCCTGGCCGAAGTGAGGCTGGACGAGCCGCTTGCACGCCACCTGACGTTCGGTGTAGGCGGGCCCGCGGATGTCTACCTGCTCGCCGAAAGCGAAGACCAGCTGCGCTTTCCATACTCATTCGCCAGATCGGCCGGCGAGCCGGTATTCATATTCGGCTCGGGCTCGAACGTCCTCGTCGGCGACAGCGGCGTGCGAGGCCTCACCATCGAGAACCGCACGAGCCACGTCGAGGGGCCCTCCCAGAACGGATCAGGCTTCAAGGCGCGCGTCGCCAGCGGCGTCAGCTTCGCCGCTCTCGCCCGCCGCCTGTCCACTGCCGGTTACGCCGGAATCGAATGGGCGTGCGGCATCCCCGGTAGCCTCGGCGGGGCCGTCGTTTCGAACGCGGGCGCCTACGAGTGGTCGTTGAAAGACGTGATCAAGGGCGCGCGCTTGAGCGACGAGCACGGCAACGTGATCGAGCTTTCCCCTGATGACCTGCAGCTGACATACCGGCATAGCGGCTTCACCCAGAGGGCGATTCGCGACAAGGTTGTGCTATCCGTTGATCTGCGCCTCGAGCGCGGCGACGCGAAGGCGCTAAAGGCGCGCGTCCGCGAGTTCGATGAACAGCGCCGGAGCGCTCAGCCGCCGGGACGAAACTGCGGTTCCGTCTTCAAGAACCCTCCCGCTAACTCCTCGTGGTGGTACATCGACCAGGTGGGCCTGCGCGGGCACCGCGTCGGCAACGCGCAGTTCTCGGACCAGCACGCCAACTTCATCCTGAACCTCGGTGGCGCCCGCGCCGCGGACATCGTGGCGCTGATGGAGCTGGCTCAGGCGCGGGTGCGTGAGCGCTTTGGCGTCGAGCTGGAGCCGGAGGTGGCGCTCGTGGGGGAGTTCACATGACGCGCCGGCGGGTGAAGGCCGGAATTCTCTTCGGCGGCCGCTCCGCCGAGCACGAGGTCTCGGTCGTGTCCGCCCAAGGCGTCATGGCCGCGCTCGACACGGACCGCTTCCACCCCGTGCCGATCGGGGTGACGCGCCAGGGCACGTGGCTGACCCCCGTCCAGACGGAGCAAGCACTCACGCGCATCCGCTCGGAGCGGCTGCGCAGCCTCGACGAGCCTCTGGGCGATGGGATCCTCTATCGCACGCAGGCGTTAACTACGCTCCGGCGCGTGGACATCGTCTTCCCGCTGATTCACGGCACGAATGGCGAGGACGGCACTCTACAGGGGCTCTTGGAGCTCGTCGGCGTGCCTTACATAGGCGCCGGCGTCGCCGCGAGCGCGCTCGGCATGGACAAGGCGCTACAGAAGACGATCTTCCGCCAGCTCGGCATACCGGTTGCGGCCGACGTGGTGGTGTCGACTTCGATGTGGCGGTCGGACGCCTCCGGCGTCCGCCGGGGCATCGAGGCCACGATCTCGTACCCATGCTTCGTCAAGCCGGCGAACGGCGGCTCCAGCATAGGCACCTCAAAGGTGCGCTCGCAGGAAGACCTTCAGCCGGCCCTGGAGGATGCCTTCCGCTACGACCGCAAGGTCCTCGTGGAGAAGGCAATCGACGCCCGCCAGGTCGAGACGGCGGTCTTGGGAAACGACGAGCCGGAGGCCTCGCCTGTCGGCGAGGTGACCTTCGACGCAGAGTTCTACGACTACCGCGCCAAGTACGACGACCCAAACACCCGGCTTCACATCCCGGCAGATATCCCGGCGTCGACCGCTGACCGGCTGCGTGAGATCGCCGTCGAGGCGTACAAGGCGATCGACTGCGCCGGTTTCGCCCGCGTGGACTTTTTCCTCACGCAGGACGGACAGTTGCTGCTGAACGAAGTGAACACGATCCCCGGCTTCACGCCGATGAGCATGTACCCGAAGCTCTGGGAGTACGCCGGGCTCTCCTATCGCGACCTGATCACGCGCCTGATCGAACTCGGGTTCGAACGTCACGAAGGGAAGGGCGATGCCGTCTAGCAGGCGGATCGAGCGCGCGCCGCGCCCGATCGTGGGCGAGGTGCTGATGGACGAGAAGACCGCGCGTCGCGTCCGCTACACCCGCTGGCGCCGCCTCTTCATCGGACTATTCGCGATCACGACCATTGTGGGCACAGCCGCTCTTTACCTGTCGCCCCTGCTTCGCGTGCAAAAGGTGGAGGTCGTAGGCGCCACCGCCGTAAGCACGGATGAAGTCCTCTCGCTTGCCCGCATCAACGGCGACAGCATGCTACGTCTTGACCTCGCCGCAGCGGAGCGACGCATGGAATCGATACCGATGGTGCAGTCCGCGCGGTTCGAGCGCCGTTGGCCCCAGACCATCCGCGTCATAGTCACGGAACGCGCGCCCTGGGCGTTGTGGGAGATCGGCGCTGACCGTTATGTCATCGACACCGAAGGCGTCGTGCTCCCGGGCAGTGCGCCGATCGAGAACGCGCCCGTAATCCGCGATGTCAGCGGCCCCGCACGCCTCGCCCCCGGCGATCACGTGGACAGGGACGCCGTGCTGCTGGCGCAAGCGCTGCTCCAGCGGGTGCCGCAGACGCTCGCCATGAACGTGGCGGCGCTCGAATACTCGCCGCACCAGGGTCTCGCCCTCACTACGGATGCGGGCTATCGCGTCGTCGTTGGGGACAGTCAAAACATCGACTACAAACTAGCCGTTTGGCAGGCGATCGAAGGAAGGCTGGGAAGGGAAACAATGGCCGGACACGTGCTTGACCTGCGGTTCGGGGACCGCCCTTCCTTCCAGTGAGACAGGAGGTGATGCGCCGTTGAAGGACAACATACTTGCCGGAATCGACGTAGGCAGCAGCAAGATCTGCACGTTGGTGGCGGAGGTAACACCGGAAGACGGCCTGCGCGTCCTCGGTGTGGGGATTACACCTGCGCAAGGCGTCAAGAAGGGGATGGTGGACGACATCCAGAAGGCAACCGAAGCGATCGCCAGCTCGGTGGAGCGCGCGGAGCGTTCCAGCGGCAGCCGGATCATGTCCGCGCACGTGAGTATCGGCGGGAACCACACGACATCGCTCAACAACCGCGGGATCAGCACGATCCCCGGCAAGCAGCGCGCGATCACGGAAGAAGACATCGAGCGCGCCATGGAAGGGGCAAAGTCGCTGAGCCTCCCGACGAACCGCGAGGTGCTTCACAACATCTCTCGCTTCTTCATCGTGGACGGCCAGGAGCACGTGAGCGACCCCGTCGGCATGTTCGGGCAGCGTCTCGATATGGACACGCACATCGTCACCGGGTCCGTGACCGCTATCCAGAACCTGACGCAGTGCGTGGAAGGGGCGGGCGTGCAGGTGGAGGAGCTGGTGTTTGCGCCGCTGGCGGCCGCCGAGGCTGTGCTGGAGGAAGAAGAGAAGGAGCAGGGCGTCGTGCTCGCCGACATCGGCGGAGGGACGACGAACATCGCCGTCTTCGTGGACGGGACGGTCTTCCACACCTGCGTGCTGCCGGTTGGCGGGTACCACCTCACACACGACCTCGTCGCAGGGCTGCGCGCGCCGTTCTCGCACGTCGAGGAGCTGAAGATCAACTACGGCTCCGCCTTGCCGAGCCAGGTCGATGCCGAGGAGACGGTCGAACTCGAAGCGTTCGGCGGCCAGCGCATCAAGGAGGTACCGCGCCGCCGCGTCGCCGAGATCCTCCAGGCTCGCATCGAGGAGATCCTCGAGATGATCTACATCGACGTCAAACGGGCTGGCTTCGACGACATGATCGCCGCCGGGCTCGTGCTCAGTGGCGGCACGGCCAGCCTCCCAGGCGTCTGCGAGCTGTCCGAGATGGTGCTCCGACTGCCCGTCCGAACGGGCTTGCCACGCGGCATCCACGGCCTCGCGGACTCACTGAACAGCCCGGCCTACGCCACCAGCGTCGGCCTGCTGCACTGGGCAAAGGCGGAAACCCCCCAAAACGGCCACAAGCAGAGGCGGGAGCTGCACCTACCCGCCATCGAGCTGGGGAGCGCGATCGAGTCGGCGCGCAAGTGGTTGAAGACATTGATACCGAAGTAGTGGGAGGAAGAAGGAAGAAGGTAGAAGAAGACGAGCTGCAGGGTACGGTGTACGAGAGCAAGACACCTCGCTGGGACTCTGGTGGTCCTCCTTCAGGGCGGAGGGTTGGCGGATGTGCCAGCCGCTCTCACGGAGGGTGCGCTGACTTGACCAGCAGCCGCCGCCGGGCCGGGGGTGTGGGGGTGTCCCTCACCTCTCTTACACCGGGCGGCGGAGCGGGGCGGTTGACCGCAGTGACAAGGTACGGACCGGATACGCCGATCTACAGGACAGCGCCGCCAGGCCGGGGGTGTGGGGGTGTCCCCCACCTTTCCCATACGGTGGGGCGGGGCCGCGTTGCGCGGTGACGATAGCAGTGGCACCAAAGATCGTTGAGCAAGAAGCCAGGGGCAGTAGTAAGGAGGGTCCATGGAGCTATTCGAAGCGCTTGAAAAAGAGCACACGGAAGGAGGGAGTGAGATGACCCGAAGGGCACCAGTGGACGGTCTACCACCGATTAAGGTCGTCGGTGTGGGAGGCGGCGGCTGCAACGCCGTCAACCGCATGGTGCAGGCCCGCATCCCGGGCGTCGAGTTCGTGGGCATTAACACGGACGCCCAGGCGCTGATGCGCTGCGAGGCCGAGACGCGCATCCGCGTCGGCGATAGGATCACACGCGGGCTCGGCGTGGGCGGCGACCCGGACCGCGGCCGCGCGGCGGCCGAAGAGTCGCGTGAGGAGCTGAAAGACGCGCTCAAGGGCGCCGACATGGTGTTCATCACCGCCGGCATGGGCGGCGGCACGGGTACCGGCGGCGCGCCGCTCGTCGCGGGCGTCGCTAGGGACATCGGCGCCCTGACCGTGGCCGTCGTAACGAGGCCCTTCGGCTTCGAGGGCGCCAAGAGGCGACAGCTAGCCGAGCATGGCATCGCCCAGCTCACCAACGAGGTCGACACGCTGATCGTCATCCCCAACGACCGCCTTCTGGCCGTCTGCGACCAGAAGGCGACGGTGTCGCAGGCGTTCACGATGGCGGATGACGTGCTGCGACAGGGCATCCAGGGCATCTCCGAGGTCATCACGACCCCCGGTGACATCAACCTGGACTTCGCCGACGTGCGACGGATCATGTCAGAGGCGGGACCGGCGCTGATGGCGATCGGCCGGGCGGACGGCGAGAACCGAGCCGTCGAGGCTGCGCAGTCGGCCATCGCCAGCCCTCTCCTTGACGTGAACATCCACGGCGCGCGCGGCGTCCTCTTCAACGTCGCCAGCGCGGGGACGATGGGGCTGCACGAGCTGAACATGGCCGCGCAGGTCATCGCCGAAGTCGTCGATCCGGACGCGGAGATCATCTTCGGAACCTCCACCGACCCGGACCTCGGCGAAGAGGTGAAGATCACGCTGATCGCCGTCGGCTTCGACGGCCAGGAACGCTACTCATTGCACGCCGAAGACCAGGAGTACCAGCGGATCAGAGAGGAGGCGGCGGAGAACCGGGAAGACATGGACCTGCCCACGTTTCTTCGCAGACCCGTATCGGTCCGTTAATTGAGCCAGCCCAGCCGGACTGTGGAGCGATGACAGGAACGGAGAGGATTGCGCTATTCGTACTCAGCTTCATGTTCGCTGCCGCCGTTAGTGGGCTTGTCTCCTAGCCCTTCGCCGGGAGGCAACGACCACGTCCGGCACTGGAATCGGAATGATCTTCAG